>CAZGVP010000112.1:0-8532 GCA_964529135.1 uncultured Caulobacterales bacterium
CAGGTTGCCAGCGAATAACCATCATCGCGGCTTTTACGTAGGAAATCTCGCCAAAATTTAGCTACACGCGCGCTTTCCTCTGCTCTATTACCGTCCTCAGCAGCAATCACAGCTAATACATGACCACAAGCATATGATGCACGAAACGCCATTGCCCCTGTTAATGTTGCCAGAGCTTTTCCATCAATCTGTGACGTGCAGTCTCTATAAGCTTTTGAAAAAAAGGCCTCCGCCCTTTTTTGTGTCCACACCCCACCCTGCACCAAAATTTCAGATGAAATCGCTTCTGCAGCCCCTTCATGAATCCAGTTTGGTACCGAGGCGCTTTGAGGACGGATCTCATTTTGCCATAAATGCACCAGTTCATGGGTAATCGCCCGCTGCAGAATATCACGGCCTTTACTTGAGGCCTCAGCCCAAGCACCGCCACGTAAACTAATCATCACCTGCCCTGGCAGAGCATCGCCGCTAAAATGAAAGCCATTTGTTTTGGCCAAGCCTTCACGATCAACGAGAGTTACAAAAATTACGGGCTTGCGGTTCAATCCAATTTCAAAATTTGAATTGAGGCCGTCAAGGCTGCTAACAACAAGCTGTTCTATTTCTTGTCTAATCCAGTCTGGGGTATTTGGTGAAATGATTAGGCGTGCCGATTCTGAGGAAAAACCAGAAGATGATAGAAACTTAGATGGGCCAAAATAGACAAAAGCAGGATGATTTTGAGGGCTCTGCCAGCCATTCATCTGGTCTAACTCATCGCCAAAGGCAAATATCTGATTACCCCGCAAAGGCTTAAGGTTAAACCGAGCTGGTAATCTTCGACCGGTTGGCCCAAATGGATGAAAAAAACCTGTATAAATGACAATCGCATTTTCCGTGAAAGGGTAAACAGGTTGATATCTTAACGCTATCTCCGCCAGTGAGTCCGTCCTGATACGTACAATCTGAAATGATTCCCCATCTTCATGGGTGATCAATAGCCTACCATCTGTTGCATCCAGCTTTAGCCCGTTAGCTTCAACTATCCACCACTTGCTGCGCGGGTCATCGCCTTCGCCTCCATATCGCCCGAGGTCCAACTGCAGGGCAGGTACAGCCATCTGATAAGTGACCTCTAGACCCGTCTCGCGTTGCTCCATAACAAGCGTAACTGCAATGTCAGCCTTGTTAACCAATACAGGCGCATCAATGGGCGTATCAGTGCAAGCATTAACCCCGATTAAAAACATTATAATAAACACAAAACATACTTTTTTACTGAAGCCGTTACAGCATCTTACTTGTAAAATCCTCATAATTCGCCTGCTGTTATTTTGAAGTTGTTAAGGTTTATCTTCTAATCTGGGCAAAAGATATTCTTCGCTATAAAAAACAAGATATCTAACGGGAGTAATCGATGTTAAACGGGGATTATGGAAAATGATGCGCATTATATAGCACTTTCAACGCTGGGAAAAAGCGGAACTTTACTAGGGTTAGACCTTGGAACCAAGACTATTGGTATTGCCAGTTGCGATCCAGAAAGACGGGTTGCCACACCGGTTGAAACAATAAAGAGGCGTAAATTTAAAGTGGATATTGAGACTATTCAATCAATTGCTGATGATCGCAAAGCGGTCGGCATCATTATTGGCCTGCCACTCAATATGGATGGTTCAGAAGGACCACGCGCCCAATCGACCCGTGCTTTTGTACGCAATGCAACACCAAAAACAACAATACCAATCGCATTTTGGGATGAGCGCCTGTCGACACAAGCGATGGAGCGAGAAATGATCGCCCTCGATACAAGCAGAAGAAAACGCGCAGATCTTATCGATCAAATGGCTGCGGCTTTTATTCTACAAGGGGCCATTGATTACATGAGGCAAGATTATGTTTGAAGACGAAAACGAATTACCGAATGTCCGCAGCAAGCCGCATAAGATAAAACACCAGATGTTTGGGATTTTTGTATGCACCGGTATGGCTCATCTCGTACTCACTACCTTTGAGGTACCAGATATATCATACGTAAGAATTTTTCTGGTTGGTGCTTTTTATGTTACTCTCTCACTTTCAGTCAAACTTGGCCACGAGCGCGCCGTTTACCTCTCTATTGCTGCGGCCATGTTCAGCACTTTCAGCTCGCTGATAGAATATCTTTTACTAGGTGGAAATGTCATTGCATCGGGATTGATTATGTTTGATGCATTTACAATTTATCTGGTTTGGAAATACCAGCAGGTAAAAGATTTACCACTGCCAGAGGGACTTCATGAGGATGATCAGGGGTTGCGCTACCAGCGTCGCAAACGCCTCAAAGAAGCCGAAATTTCAGATAAAGTTGGGCAAACAGCCTAGAGTTTCTAAATTCTAGGGTAAACTGCTAATCACTCCACTATGAAACAGGATGATGCGTCTGGTAGATGCGAATGGCATTTGCCAGCCTGAGCTGTCTGGCATATACCGCTTTTTATGAAAAAGGATCCAATTTCTAATCCTCCGGTATATTCCTTTACTGCCAAGCATCTAAGGCAGATCAATGATCTATCAAACTCTGATATTGCTGCAATAGTTGAGCTCGCACATTACTATGCAGGCCAGTTAAAAGATCAACGCGCTATAACCCGTCGCCTTTCCGGACGCACACAAGTCAACCTCTTTTTTGAAGACTCAACGCGCACCAACATGTCATTTGAATTGGCTGGTAAAAAGCTTGGTGCCGACGTCATAAACCTTCCCGTAGCCGCATCATCATTGAACAAGAATGAAGAGATGATTGATACCGTGCGCACGCTTGCAGCAATGGGAGCTGATGCAATGATTGTACGTGCAAGTGAACCCGGCATTCATCAATTTCTCTCAGAACAGGTCTCATGCGCGATTATCAATGCAGGCGATGGCGCGCACGAACACCCTACTCAGGCCTTACTGGATGCGATCACAATCATTGCTGAAACGGGTGATATGACGGGACAACACATCGCAATTTGTGGCGACATTCGTCACTCAAGGGTCGCCGGGTCTGATGCACAACTTTTCCTCCGATTAGGAGCAAACGTGCGTTTTGTCGGACCAAAAGAGTTAATGCCAGACGACGAATTTCTCCACGAAATTCCCAGAGTAGAAAACCTTCAGGAAGGGTTGTCTGGCTGTAATATCGTGATGGCGTTACGAATGCAATTTGAACGCATGAATGATCATTCAGCCATAAATCGTGAAGATTTTTACAAAAAATATGCGATCACTTATGACACACTCACATATGCTGCGCCGGATGCCAAACTCATGCATCCTGGACCCATAAACCGCGGCATAGAAGTGGAGAGCGCATTGGCAGATGACCCAGATCGTTCTCTAATTTTAAAGCAGGTCTTCTATGGTGTGCCAACTAGAATGGCTGTTTTGGACGCCATTGTGAACAGGCACTCATAACCTCTGTTTTGTGCTAATACTCGATTCCTGCTAGAATACTCTGCTATAAAGTGTGCAAGTATTGATTCAAATTCAAAACTTAAAAACCAAATACCCAAGGAAGAATATAGATAATTATGGAAATTATCATGAGCGCTTTGATGGGATACCTTTTGGGTTCAATCCCGTTCGGTTTATTGCTAACCCGCATTGCCGGCCTTGGAGATATACGCAAGGTCGGTTCTGGCAACATAGGCGCAACCAATGTGCTACGAACAGGTCGCAAGGATATTGCCCTGGGAACTCTCTTACTCGATGGCGCCAAAGCTGCATTTGCTGTGATCTTAGCAACGAAACTCGGCTTGCGCCCAGAAATCGCTGGTGCGGCAGCGTTAGTTGGGCATTGTTTTCCCATTTGGCTAAAATTTAAAGGCGGTAAAGGTGTTGCCACTTTTCTCGGCGCTCTTCTTGTTCTTTGGTTTCCAGCCGGATTGTTTACTTGCGCAACCTGGCTCGGCACTGCCATCATTACACGGATTTCTTCCCTATCTGCACTTATTTCAGCCGCCGCCGCACCACTTATACTGTTTTCAATGGGTAAACCTGCGTATGCATTAGCAGCGACTGTCATGGCGCTAATTATATTTATTCGCCACAAAGATAATATCAAACGTATAATCTCTGGCGAAGAACCCAGGATTGGCAACAAAAACACTATCGATACGACTTCGAAAACCTCACCACAAACTGATAGATAACGGCAATGAAAAAACCGCTCACTGATGAGGAAAGATTGGATTGGTTGCAATTAATACGCACTCCTCACATTGGCCCCATCACTTTCTACAAACTCGTCAAAAAATTTGGCACGGCCGCAAATGCGCTGGAATTGTTGCCAGAGTTTTCACGTCGATCAGGGCGCAAGAATCCACTTATTCCCTCAAGTAGAAGTGCCGCTGAAGCAGAAATCAAACATGCATCGCGTCAAGGGGTAATAGTACTTGCGGCATGTGAGCCGGAATATCCTGAACCCTTATGCGCAATCGCCGATCCACCACCAATACTATTTGGCCGCGGTCACACAAGCCTTTTTGAAAAACCTGCAATTGCTATCGTTGGTGCACGCAATGCGTCAGGTATCGGACGCAAACTTGCGCGCCAACTTGCCAGCGATCTTGGCCACGCAGGGCTGATCATCGTTTCTGGTCTCGCCCGCGGAATTGACGGAGCTGCCCACACATCAGCCTTAGAGACTGGCACCATTGCGGTGGTTGCAGGCGGGGTAGATTATATTTACCCGCCAGAGCATGGCGAGCTAACCAACATGATCGCGAACCAGGGAATGATACTTTCTGAACGCCCACTAGGGACAGAACCCACTGCTCGTGACTTCCCTCGCCGCAACAGGCTTATTTCTGGCCTCAGTCGCGGTGTCGTCATCGTCGAAGCTGCAGTAAAGTCAGGCACGCTGATTACAGCCCGATTTGCTCATGAGCATGGACGTGAGGTTTTTGCGATCCCAGGTTCACCTCTGGATCCACGGGCGCAAGGCGCTAACAAACTTATTCAAGACAATGAAGCCATGTTGATCACAGGCGCTGACGATATTCTGGAGGTATTGGCTTCGCAAAACCGAACAGTGCGAGAAGGTGACCCTTTCGATACCCACGGCGACGACCTTTTTGGGAGGCTGGAAGAGCAATCCCCCACTGAGGCAAACCTGGCAATTGACGATGAGAAAATAGCTTTGGACATACAGTGCGAGGTCCTGAATTTACTTGGTTTTAGCCCGCTCCATCAAGATGAGATTTTGCGCGAATCAAATGCACCCCCAGGTTTGCTTGCCGATGCGCTGCTAATGCTCCTGATGGCCGGAAAAATCGAAGAAAGCGGTGGCGGGACTTTCGTACGGGCTAGTTTTGATGACACCAAATGATACTTCATCAAAAAAAGTGCCTCACATCCGAAATAACCTGTAGATTCCGGGCAAACCCTTTGCTATAGCCCCCTCTTACCAACATGTTCCCCGATAGCTCAGTTGGTAGAGCAGCTGACTGTTAATCAGCTTGTCACTGGTTCGAGTCCAGTTCGGGGAGCCATAAAATACCCATAAATCATTGATTTTGAATGATATTATTTTTTTGAATAAAGACGCTCTCCAGGACAACAAAACAAATCAATGATGACCGGTTAGCATTAAAGTGGTAGGCGCGAGGCCTGCTAGCGCAATCTCCTCAGATGAAACTCAAGGTTACCAACAGATTTCTGACGCAATTCGCAAAACACATGGCGGCATTATCGTTGCCTCCTCACTCACTTTGCAGGGTACGGATTTAAAACATTATGAAAAAATCAGTGATGATGCTTATCGCTTTTTTCCATTCGTGGTAGAACCGGCAGATCTACAGCGCATCTATGGTACGGGTGAATTCATAACTGTTGAAAATCTGCAGCGCGGCATTCACTTTTATCAAACCTTGACGGAAGCTCAATAAAGCAGGCTTACTGTAGCGCCGCAGCAATGATACCAGCCATAGGATCCCCCGGACCCGCTTCAACATCCAATAGTGCCAGCGCATCCAATACTGGTGTCTCTAAAATAGGGTCCTGCTTGGTTTTCCCATTTCTATTTTGCCCAGCATCGTTTGCTTTCAGCATAGCGACCGCTTGTTGTAAATCTTGACGGTTGATTACAATATCACTGGCGGATGCATACCCAAGCACACCCCGAATGCGTTCATCAACCATATCGGGGTCAAGATTTGATGACTTCAACAGGGCAGCGCGATGCTCCATCCATATGCGTTGATCGCGCAAATCATCTACTTGCTCAACGACAATGCTCTGGCGTTCTTGCAACTCTGATAATGCACCATAACCGGTTTTACTGACGGTCATGCCGTGCAA
This sequence comes from uncultured Caulobacterales bacterium, assembly GCA_964529135.1. Taxonomy (GTDB): domain Bacteria; phylum Pseudomonadota; class Alphaproteobacteria; order Caulobacterales; family Parvularculaceae; genus CALLPQ01. The sequence goes on from CAZGVP010000112.1 coordinate 6,304, forward strand.
TGTACTCACCATTAAAAATACAATAATGACGGGGAGAATAATCTCCGCCAAAAATCCTAGCTTCATCGCCTTTAACCCCTTCTTCAAGAAGGTTAATAAAACGCAATCTTGGTAAATATTTTATTAACTTCGTTATATTATGCGTATCGATTCGCAGTAATTATTTATTGGATTAGGATAGCTCACCCAAATATCTCTATCCCCGGATAGCGCGCAATAGATCCCAGATCTTCTTCAATTCTCAAGAGCTGATTATATTTAGCAAGCCGGTCGGAGCGCGCCAATGAACCAGTTTTTATCTGGCCACAATTGGTTGCTACAGCGAGATCAGCGATTGTTGCGTCTTCAGTTTCACCAGAACGATGAGACATAACGGCTGTATAGCTATTACGATGAGCCGTTTGCACCGCAGCCAGAGTTTCAGTTAATGTCCCTATTTGATTGACCTTAACAAGGATAGAGTTTGCACACCTTTTCTCAATACCTTCAAGCAAACGGTGTTCGTTCGTTACAAACAAATCATCACCAACAAGCTGACAGCGATCACCCACCATTTCTGTGAGAGCCTCCCAACCCTCCCAATCATCCTCGGCCATACCATCTTCAATCGAAACAATCGGATAGTCATCAGCCAGTTTTGTAAGATAACTCGCCATGCCGACGCCATTCAGGGACTTTCCTTCGCCTTCCAATTCATATTTACCGTCTTTATAAAACTCAGTAGAAGCCGCATCGAGGGCGATCGCAACTTCTTCACCGGGCTTAAAACCGGCCTTCTCAATAGACTTCATAATGAAATCGAGGGCTTCCCTTGCAGATTTCAACCCAGGGGCAAAACCACCTTCATCGCCAACATTGGTATTATGGCCAGCAGCGCTTAATTCCTTTTTGAGGACATGGAAAATTTCTGTTCCAGTACGCAATGCTTCGCGAAAACTTTCAGTACCAACTGGCATAATCATAAATTCTTGAATGTCGATCGGATTATCAGCATGAGCACCACCATTGATAATGTTCATCATTGGTACCGGGAGTGTGCGCGCAGACGCCCCACCAACATATCGATATAGTGGCAAACCACTGGAAAGCGCTGCAGCCTTTGCCGTGGCCAAAGACACACCAAGAATAGCATTCGCGCCAAGCCGTGATTTATTCTCCGTGCCATCAAGGGTGATCAGCGTCTCATCAATAAGATTTTGTGCCGTGGCATCAAGATCAGTCAACGCTTCCAATATCTCATCATTGATCCCGACAATGGCTTCCAAAACCCCTTTGCCACCATAACGTGGGCCCCCGTCTCGCAGCTCATGAGCTTCATGGATGCCCGTAGATGCACCAGATGGTACGGCTGCCCGGCCCAATGACCCATCTTCTAATAAAACATCAACTTCAACTGTTGGGTTGCCTCTACTATCAAGTATTTCACGGCCTGTAATGTCGATAATGGCGGTCATCTGCTTTTTCCTTTGAGATATCAGAATCCTAGAGCCCATCTAGCTGTCGCTCGCTCATGGCGCAAGGGCCCAAAGAGCATTCTCTTGGGTTGTGGAATTTACTTATCGATATACGTGAATTCGGCTAATATGAGCATAAAATAACAGTTTTCGGAGGGCAAGCTAATGCGAATTTCTCATGGATTTATACTCATTACTGCAGGATTGATTGTAAGCACCCTGACGCCTGGCACCATTACACCAGCGGCTGGCGAACCAGTGGAGAAACAAGATGAGGAGTCCACTGCAACCACACAAAACGATGCCAAGAAAGATAGCTGGGATACAACTCTTGCTCGTGGAATCACACGTGAGATTGATTTTGAAACCGACGAAGGTACTTTCATGTCAGTCGATATTTCTCCTGACGGCAAGTGGATCATTTTTGACCTGCTCGCAAATATCTACCGCGTCCCTGTCACAGGAGGCACTGCCGAAAACATCACAGCAGATAGTGGCGTTGCCACCAATTATCATCCACAATACTCCCCCGATGGAAAACACATCGCCTTTATCTCTGATCGCAAAGCTCAAGACAATCTCTGGATTATGGATGCTGATGGCAATAATCCCAAGCAAATCATCCACGATTTAAATGCGCGATTTTTGACTCCGACATGGAGCGCCGACAGCCAATATATCTATGCGCAAAAACGGGGCTTACCCAACCCCGGCAAACGCCCCGATCAAGGCATCTGGATGTTTCATAAAGCGAGCGGAAAGACGCTCAATGGCC
>CAZGVP010000113.1:0-8425 GCA_964529135.1 uncultured Caulobacterales bacterium
GCTGTACCTCTTTTTGATAAAAGGTCCAAAGGCCGAGCCAGTTTATTGAGCCAAATCTACGGACTCCTGGCCTTGCCACTGGTTTTAGGGCGGGGTCGGTTATTGAAGCTGTTTCCATATCGTATGTGGACTGCGTCATGACAGGATCTCGCATTAGCTGGCGATATTTCGGCGGGAATACTGCACCGCGAAAGCAGGTTTGGCGTGCCTGCTTCAAAAGGTCAACCGGCCTCGCTGAAAGGCAATGATGGAGGGCGCTACGCGGTGTTATTATCCACAATTGTCAAACTTATATCCCCAGTCACATGGTTATCCACAAAATGTAGTGTGTAAAAATAAGTGCAAGCTCCATATTGTATTTTGAAATTCACGAGATACTATATCTGGACAGGTTTTGATGGGAGTGCCTGAGTATGCACAATATATTGATAGTGCCTGCGCAGAACGTGTTTCCAGCGACTAAGTACGGTTAGAAAGCCGTTTTTGGATCATATTATAAAGGAGTTGAAGTTATGGCGTGGACCGATGAGCGCGTAGATATGCTAAAGAAACTCTGGTCAGAAGGGCTTTCAGCAAGCCAGATTGCCGGGAAAATGGGCGGTGTTACCCGTAACGCAGTTATTGGCAAGGTTCACCGTTTAGGGCTATCTGGTCGAGCAACGCCGGCACGGCCGTCTCGTGGGCGTGCACCAGAACAGCGAAAGGTAGAGCCCACGATATCGGCAGCACCGAAAGCTTCGACATTCCGTCCGACTCCAGAAGCAAAACCAATTATTTCTGCTCCGGAGGTTAGTCAGCCATTGGTGTTGGACACAGGTGACAAAACCACAATCGCAACACTTAATCGAAATATGTGTAAATGGCCTATTGGTGACCCCGCTAAAGATGATTTTCATTTTTGTGGGCAGCCCTCGCAGACCAATAAGCCATATTGTGGCTATCATGCGCATGTGGCATTCCAGCCTGCGCAGCGCCGCCCTGAACGCAGGCCTGACCCTAGAAGATTGGCGCATCAAGCTGCTATCAAACGTGCTGCCGGTTAAATTGAATGAATTTCATTAAGGTACTGGCAATACTGATTGATCAGCATTTTACCGATCTTTGTAGCCTCAACTTTACATAAAGGCCGTATACCCTGTTGCATAATAGATGGGGTAGTTGCCTTATGCGTATGGATGTAGCCACAGTTGGCGGTATTATTGCTGGATTTTTTATCGTCGGATTAGCAATTGCTATGGGCGGTGCGGTTAGTGTATTTTTTAATGCACCTAGTTTTCTCATCGTTATTGGCGGTGCGATTTCAGCAACTGTTTTGCGGTTTCCGATTAATAAGGTGTTGGCGGCGTTTAAAACGGGCACTCGGATTGCGTTTTTTGACCATCAAAAAGCGCCGCGTGAACTTCTCGAGGAGGTGCGTGATTTAGCTAATGTTGCACGTCGTCAAGGGCCCATTGGTCTTGAGCGTATCTCTGTTTCTGACAGTTTTCTAGCTCGTGGCAAACAGATGATTGCAGATGGTTTGTCTACGGAAAATTTAAGAGATCAATTATTACGCGAACGTGAATTGGAAATCCGGCGCCTTGTTGAGGGCGAAAAGATTTTCCGTGCTATGGGCGAAGCAGCACCTGCCTTTGGAATGATCGGAACTATAGTTGGTTTGGTGAAAATGTTATGGACAATGGATGATCCGTCCAGCATTGGACCATCTATGGCAATTGCTTTGCTGACAACATTATATGGCGCTTTAATTGCTTACGCTTTTGCGTTACCTATTGCCGACAAGCTTGCACTAAAGTTGGAAGTTCAGGAAACAAATCTATCTCTCATTATTGATGGTCTGTGTCAGGTTTCAGAACGAAAATCGCCAGATGTTATTACTGATATGCTGATTGTCTATCTGCCTGAAAAAGCACGTGGCCCATTTGAGGCGGTTATGGCATGATCCCATCCAGTAGAAATACTCGATCCACAACGTCCTATTCAGCGGACAATCGTGTTGCTCGCAGCCATTCGTCCAGCTGGTTGGTGACGTATGCTGATTTAATGACCATTCTGGTTTGTTTTTTCGTGTTGATCGTTTCTTTTTCAATTCAGGATCAGGTGAAAATGGAAGTGGTCGCGGGCTCCATGCGTAACGCGTTCGGGGTTGCGGAAGAGCGCCGTTATGCGGGTGATTTTAAACTGGAAGGGACACCAGAGCAGTTGCAACCGGGTAATGTGCGCCCATCTTTAGTGCCGACTGCAAGCGGTATTACAGATACATTGACCGCGCGACCTGCAGCGGGATCACACGGAACTGATGGTGCATTCGTACAGCAAGCAAGTGAAATAGAGTTGTTTGAAAACACACGTGAAGCTGTAGAGAAAGCAATCCTGACACACCCACTTTTAAAAGATCAAAGTGATGCTATCACCATAAACCTGATTGAAGAAGGTTTGCAGATTGTGGCTGTTGATACTGACGGGTATCCAATGTTTGCCAGCGGGTCTGCTGATTTGACGCTTCGAGCAGATGCTTTGTTACAAGAGCTAGCGACAATCCTTGTACCCTTGCCAAATCGAATAAGTATCGCTGGGCATGCTGATGCAAGTGGGCAAGGGTTTTATTCTCCGTTTGAGCTGACATCCAAGCGTGCCAATGCAGCAAGGGCAACGCTTCAAAAGGCTGGATTGCCAGAATCTCGAATTGTTGGTGTTATTGGTCATGGCGGTGCAATGCCGCTTTATGAAGATGATCCGTACGCAGCTGCAAACCGGCGCATTGAGATTGTTCTGGAGCACGCAGCTCCCCTGCTGCCACCTGAGCGCTCTTTATAGTATTTTATTCGCCATCACCAACATAATGATCGGCAGCCGCTTTGCGGGTTAAAGGGGTTAATAATTGCTCTGGAATGAGTTTGAGCATAACTGCAATACATTTGGGAGCAATGCCGGGTACGATGACCTCTGCACCCTTGTTATTTCGTCGCCAGCTTTCCGTGGCGATTTCTTTTGGTGACTGCCAGTACCAGGCATCCATATTACGCATTTGATCCGCTGTATTATTTGCTTCCAGAAATTCTGTTTTTACAAAACCGGGACAAATAGCGCTGATCTGAATACCGTGTTCCCTCATTTCTGAGTTGAGAGATTGTGAGAATTTTACAAGGAAGCTTTTGCCTGCAGGGTAAAGTGTATGCCCTTTTCCGCCATGGGAAAAAGCAGTCATTGAACTGATATTAATAATCCGCCCCCATTTTTTCTTCATCATATCGCTAAGCACGAGATGTGTCAGTGCAACTGATGCATTTATGGTCACCGAAAGGAATTTTTGTTGCGCTTCTAGGGGGGTCCATGCAAACCCTTGTGCAATAGAAAATCCGGCATTGTTGACTAACGTATCGACTGTTCTGTTGCGCGCTTTGATGTCTGCCATTATTTGTGTTGGAGCTTTAGGATCAGTGAGATCGGCCTCGATGGCAAAAGCGTTTACAGGCCATGTTGCCTGGATTTCATTGGCAAGCGCTTCAAGCCTGTCAAGGCGGCGTGCTGTTAAAGCAACATCAAACCCTTGGGAGGCTGCATGCCTGGCAAACCCTGCCCCGATACCTGATGATGCACCGGTTATAAGCGCTAAACGTCTCGTAGAGTTTGAAAGGCCGGTTGGCGAATCGTGTTGCATAGCGAGCTCCAGAAAAGGTAGTCGGGAATTGTAAGCACTGACGCAAAATGGGTATCGCAATGCAACTGCACAACGATATCCATTGCCTTTATAGGGAAGGCGGCTTTGCTACAAGCTGTTTAGTGGAGTGCAGCTTCACCATCAATCACGGATGCTGCTGCCTGGATAACAGCGGCAATGCGTAATCCGGCCTGGATTTGTTCGGTGGTGAGGCCGTGCTTGCGTAGTTCTTTCTCATGAGCATCAAGACACATCCCACACCCATTGATCGCTGATACTGTCAGAGACCAGAGTTCAAAATCCACCTTGTCAACTCCAGGGTTGCCAATTGCATTCATGCGCAGTTTTGCTGGCAGGGTGCCATATTCTTTTGCACTCATCAGATGAATAGCACGATAATAGACATTGTTCATGGCCATAATAGCTGCTGCTGATTTTGCAGCATTGGAAGCAGCGTCATCCAGGTTTCCCTCTACTTCATTTGCTATCGCTGATATAATAATATTATTACCAGTTGCCAATGCAGCAGCAAGAAAGGTTCCGTATTTTTGTTGATCGGTAAGGATTGTTTCAGTGCTCAGTGCACCAAGGTTAAGGCGTATATCTTTAGCATATTCGGGAATTTGGTCACGAAGATCTGCAATGGACATAATTTTCTCCAATAGGTTACGGGTAAAAATGCCCTACCGTTATTATCTGAACGGATAAATATCCGGTAGGGCCTAATGCTCAGGTGATTAACGGAAGAGGGACACCTGAGAAACAGTTGAGATTTAAAGAGTTTCACCATCTACGGCTCTGTTGCACGCGCATAGTTCATCTGTTTGAAGAGCATCGAGAACGCGTAAAGTATCTTGTGGGTTACGGCCAACATTGAGATTGTTTACATAGACATGTTGAATGACATTATGTGGGTCAACAACAAATGTTGCACGTAAGGCAACGCCTTGTGGTGACCGAATGCCAAGCGTATCAATAAGTGATCCTGTTGAATCAGCAAACTGCCATGCTGGGTGGCGATCAAGATCTGGATGGTCGCGACGCCATGCAAGTTTGACGAATTCGTTATCGGAACTGCCTCCAAGTACAACTGCATCACGATCTGTGAACTCTTCAACCAGACGGCCAAACTCAGCTATTTCAGTTGGGCAAACAAAGGTGAAATCCTTTGGGTAAAAATAGATGACTTTCCATTTTCCCTCGAAGCTTGTTTCGGTAATCTCTTCAAATGCGCTTTCGCCATTTTCTTCGTGATTGTTGAATAATGGCTTGACGCCTGTAATGCTGAAATTCGGTAATTTTTCGCCTACACCTAACATCGTATGATCCTTTTACTGTATTAAAGTTGTTCGTTCCTGCGGAGCGATGAGAGGGATATAGAAATCATTTGCAAATCAATCAAATAGATAATATAAAAGGATATCATCGATATTGTCTATAAATAGAATATCAAGGAAATTTCGCTCATGGTTGTATTGCCCACACTTCGACAGCTACAGTTCTTTGTTGCCTTAGCGCGTCGCCAGTCTTTTTCTAAGGCGGCAGAAGACAGTTTTGTTTCTCAATCTACCCTGTCATCTGCGATAAAAGAGCTGGAAGCTATTGTTGAAGTGCAGTTGGTTGATCGCTCGACACGATCTTTCTCGTTGACGCCTGCAGGCGAAGATGTAGCGCGACAAGCATCGGCATTGTTGGCAAGTACAGAAGACTTGGTTCTTTCTGTGCAGGAACGTGAGGTTTTGTCGGGGAAATTTAGCCTTGGGATCATACCAACCATTGCACCATTTGTGTTACCGACTTTAATGCCTTTGCTACGGGATGAGCACACTAATCTTAGGTTATTTTTGCGTGAAGACCTGACAGCAGTTCTGATTGAACAATTGGCATCCGGTCTTCTTGATGCTGCGCTGCTTGCTCTTCCATATGACATGCCGGGGATGGAGATGATTGAAGTTGGGCGTGATTGTTTCTGGTTTACCTGCGCGAGTGATCATCCGCTGGCAAAAGCAAAAAAAGTTAATTTGGAGCAACTCTCAAAGACAGAATTATTATTATTGGAAGATGGTCACTGCTTGCGAGATCATGCACTTGCGGCTTGTCGGCTACGTTCAGCAGAAAAAGTTGCCAGTTATGGGGGGACGAGTCTGCTAACATTGGCGGAGATGACCCGAACAGGAATTGGCGCAACCTTGCTTCCGGATATGGCGGTGCGTCAGGGAATGGCCAATTCAGTGGGGCTGGTTACACGGCCGCTGGCTGATACCGGTTCTGCGCGCACAATTGGTGTTGCCTGGCGTAAAGGATCTGGTCGATCAGAGGATGCAAAGTGTCTCGCTGGCATTGCCCGTAAGGCGATCGATCAAATTCAGAAGTCAAAGATCCAAAAATAGCATAAATATCTAAAATACATGCTTAAAATTGCTAAATAACCTCAATTTATCAGTGGTTATCTCGTTTTGGCCCTAATCCTGCAGAAATTCCTCCTCATTTCGCTCCATAATGAAACACTATGATCTTCAAGCTGGGAGAGGTGGTGGGGATCATTTTGGGAGAGAAGTTAATGTCTGGGTTCATGATTTTGATGGTAATTTTAAGCGTTTTTAGCGGTAGTTCCTTACTGTTGGGATTGTCGAGCCTCTTAACGGGCGGTGCTAATCTCAATTCTGATCAGTTTTGAAGGCTTTGCGGGCCGAGCGAGGTTAATCCAGAATATCAAATGGATATTATGGGCATAGAAGTTGCATCCCCCCACAAGGAGATATTTAATTCTTGCGTGTCAGCGAGTAGTCGCGCGTTCACAAAGGGGAAATATCTTGGGTTAGTGTGTGCCGTAAGTGTTCGGCAGGTTAAGGGATTGGTGGATGTTCGCCCGCAAGAACAGGATTGGCAAAGAGGTCGAATTACTGCTCGAGCAGGCTGTTAAAAAGGCCGAAGAGGCCGAGCATTACGCCAATTTGAGTCGCAAGATTGTTGAGGATTCTATGGCTAAGCTCGCTGATGCAGAAGATAAATCTGTTAAAGCGTTTCGTGAGTCGCGTGAATGGTTGGAGGCTGCACGCAAGCTTGATGATATTCAACAAAAGCAGGAGTTCAGGTTAAGCGGTATGAAGTTTCGTCTGTAAACCATATGTTGATTTGAATCGTCAGCGTAACGCAAATGCTGGCGAACCAGGATGGCTTGATAATCAAAGATTGGTACTCATTGTTGCTATAGATCTACTTCACAGCTTTCAATCCAGTTTGTTACTACTTCTATCAAATGATCGCGTGACCATGAAAATGAGTGATCCCCGGAAAGAATTATTTCTTCCAGCCTGATTGATGATTCGGTTTTGTAAGCGATAGCTATTGGCTTATGATTAATCTTTGGTGGGACAGCCTTATCACGATCGCCCGCCACAAGAAGGACAGACTTACCCTTAAGTTTTGAAGCCAATTTTTGCAAATTAAAACTGTCAGCATTAGTCAAAATTTCTTGTACAGCATTTTTGCCGGTTAAACCTGATAGCATCTGAAGGCTGCCAGCGTATTTAGCAAAGCCATCAACGGCCTCTGGGCTGCTCATCAAAATTTCAGCGCGTGCGCCAAGGTCGACCGCAGCAATACCAGCCACACATGTAATCGTTTCGTCTCTGGCGGCGGCTTGCAAAGCAGCAAACCCTCCCATGGAATGACCAATGATACTAATGCGGTCAACGTCTACACGATAATTATCAGATCGTATACGAAGCATATTGATTGCGCTTGCCACATCTTCAATCGCATGGTTGAAACTGAAAATCCCTTCACTCCCCCATGCACCGCGGTAGTGAAAAAACAAAATATTATATCCCTCGGTGCGCAGGGCTTGCGCCAGGTCGAGGTTTTTTTCATTTCCAGGAAAACCATGGAGCAAAACAACGGTTGGATGAGGGCCTGGCCCATCTGCAATGTAGAGATGTCCATTAAGGCGCTTTCCATGGCTTTGAAAATTTAGTTCGGCAAGTGCGGGTGGATTATTCTCATCAAATGTTTGTTGACCTGTTCGAGTTTTCTGGAGGGTTTCGGGGAGTTGTGGGTTGCCTGAGGCGCACCCTGAAACCACCATCAGGGCTAACAGGCTTATCATCATGCGTATTATTTTCATCATGGTTCCTTGTGGGGTTTGTGGAGGGTGTTCCTTTCCACATTCTTGCCGGATTTCGGCTCGCCGTCCATGTCGCATATGAGGTTGATGAGAAAAGAGTTGACAGGTAATCTAAATTCGCTACATATGTAGCGATATCGCGTCAAAAGGAATGCTTATTGGCATGGTTGGAAAACCTTCAGATACCGAACTTATCTTGCTACGTGCCTTATGGAGCAGGAAACAGTTGAGCGCTCGTGAAGTTCATAACGATACAGTTGCCAAAACGAATTGGGCTTACTCTACCACTCGTAAAACTCTGGACCGTATGGTCGTAAAAAAAATTTTGAAGGTGGAGCAAGTGCATGGCATGAAAACCTTTCTACCATCGCAATCGAAAATTGATACGATGGCCGTTTTGATTAGTCATTTTACCAAAAAAATTCTTGATACAGACGAACCATTGCCGGCTGCTGCCTTTATAAACTCACGCTTGGTCGATGAAAGTGAATTGGATGAATTGCAAGAGATGTTAGAAAAATTAGATTGCGAAGCTTCTGACCTTAAAAGTGAAACTTAATGATGAACGAAGCATTTATGTATAGGTTCGCTTTTATCGTTTTTGCCTTGCCAACGGCTTGGACGTGTATGATTATGGC
>CAZGVP010000114.1:0-8402 GCA_964529135.1 uncultured Caulobacterales bacterium
AGAGATTGGTATGGAGCATAATTTGGGTCTCACATGCGACCCTGTTAGGGGACTTGTGCAAATTCCGTGTATTGAGCGCAATGCTATTGGTGCTGTCAAAGCGGTCAATGCGGCACGTCTTGCATTGCGGACCTCAGAAAGTCACAAAGTCTCGCTTGATCAGGTAATTGAGACAATGCGCCAAACCGGCCTTGATATGTCTCGCAAATATAAGGAAACTAGCGAGGGTGGTCTCGCCGTTAATGTGGTGGAATGCTAGATTTTCATGCGTGTCGATAATTTTGACTTTCATTTGCCTGAAAGCGCAATAGCTTTAGAGCCTGCACGTCCGCGTGATAGTGCGCGCCTTCTTCATGTTAAAAAAGATCAATATACAGATAACAATGTAGTTGATTTAATGACATTGCTCCGGCCGGGCGATTTGTTGGTGGTCAACGACACGAAGGTTTTACCAGTGCAGTTAACGGGTATGCGGCCCGCACGCGAGATTAATAATGATGATTCAGGCCGTCATAATGTAAGCGTTGATGTTACCTTGCATAAGAATATGAGTGTTGATGATGCTACGAGGCAAATATGGAAAGCATTTGTGCGCCCTGCCAAAAGGATCAGGCAAGGGGATCAGTTAATATTTGGGAGTGGCCTGAAGGCAGAAGTCATATCGCGCGAAGGCGCAGAGGCAACGCTGAAATTCTTTATGAATTACCATAAATTCCGTGAAGGCTTGTTGAAAGTTGGCGCCCCTCCTCTGCCACCTTATATTGCCCGTAAACGTTCGTTAACTGAGCATGATATTGATGATTATCAAACACATTTTGCAGTAGAAGAGGGGTCTGTAGCAGCGCCGACGGCAGGCTTACATTTTACAAATGAGTTATTGGAAAATCTAAATGCAAAAGGCGTTGGTCTCGAAACCATTACCTTGCATGTAGGAGCGGGTACATTTCTTCCTGTGAGTGTGGATGATACGAAAGACCATCAAATGCATAGTGAGTGGGGTGAAATTACACTGGATCAAGCCGCGCGTATTAATAAGATCAAGAAAAATGGGGGGCGCATTGTTGCTGTAGGTACAACCTCATTGAGGCTATTGGAAAGCGCAACTGATGAATCCGGGATAGTTCAACCATTTTGCGGTGACACTGATATTTTTATTACACCTGGCTATGGTTTTCGTGCAGTCGATGTGTTGATGACAAATTTTCATTTGCCAAAATCAACATTGTTTATGCTCGTTTGTGCATTTGCAGGAACGGATACGATGAAAGCATCTTACGCTCATGCCATTGAAATGGGATACAGGTTTTACTCTTATGGTGATGCGTGTTTGCTCGAACGAAGATTGATTGTATAGATGTGATGTTTGTATGTTATTTTAAAATTGTATACGGATTAATAACTCTTTTATATAAATTTCAAATTTAGCGTTTAGTAGAACGATGGAATAACAATGCTGCGGCCAGCCATAATGACGTGAAAATGCCAGAGGCGAGTAGTATATCTCGTGGCCAGGCTGGGCTCGTGGCTCCTAATTTTGCTATAATAACAATCACAGCAATAAGCACCTGCGCCGCTGCAGTTATGTACATTGTTCGTGCCATTCCTTTTGGCTGTAAGCGGGAAATCATAGCGCCAACAAAAGTGATGCTTAAGACGCCCCCAAACGCTAGATTAACAGGGTTGTTTTCTGAGCCGATAATGCCAACTGCGCCATTAACCCAGATGAGGAGAAATGCACTAAGCATTGCAAGGCTCATGGCACCACGATATGAATGGTTTTTACTAAAGCGTAAAATCAGCCCAATGCCGCCGAAAACACTCCCGAGGAGAGCGCCCATAATTACGAAATCTATCGGATCCCAATCCATTTGCTTTTCTCATTTTCTATAGAAGTCAAATATAGGTTCTAAATATTATAATTGCTTGTCAGGCTTGAATAAGGCGGCGTAACTAACAAGAACTCTGATGATCGCAATCTAAAGATGACATCAGATCAGTACATTTTCTAGTCTAGAGTTCGCAGCCTGATGCATTTAATGCTATTGAAAAATTGGATAACCAACTCATAGGGAGGCTTTTGTCATGATGTATCACATGGTATTACGCGCTCAAAATCTGAAGAACGGTTTAAAATATTTTGGACATGGTTAGTAAAAGTTTAAAATAAGGATCAAGAAGTGACGGCGAGCTTTTCTTTTGCATTAAATGCTTCAGATGGTGCTGCGCGTACAGGTGAAATTTCAACACCACGCGGCACTATACGAACACCAGCCTTTATGCCCGTAGGAACAGCGGGTACTGTCAAAGCTATGTTTGCCGACGATGTGCGCGAAACGGGTGCTGACATTATTCTCGGTAATACATATCACCTAATGCTTCGTCCGACAGCGGAGAGAGTAGCGGCATTTGGCGGGTTGCATAAATTTATGGGTTGGGATGGCCCTATTTTGACTGACTCTGGCGGTTTTCAAGTTATGTCGTTATCAAAACTTCGTAAGCTGACTGAAGAAGGGGTGTCATTTCAATCCCATATTGATGGATCGCGTCATATGTTGACGCCTGAACGGTCAATAGAAATACAATGCCTGTTAGGATCTGATATTCAGATGCAACTGGATGAATGCCCAGCGATTCCTATTGCCCATCAAGATGCGAAAACCTCTATGGAGCTATCGCTGCGGTGGGCTGAACGTTCCAAGCGTGCATTTGTAGAAAAATCAACTTTGGGTCAGGCTTTGTTTGGGATTGTCCAGGGGGCAAATTTTGAAGACTTGAGGCAACGAAGTCTTGAAGGGCTGTTAGAGTTAGATTTCGATGGATATTCTGTTGGAGGTCTTGCTGTGGGGGAGGGACGTGAAGAAATGTTCCGTGTGCTAGATTTTACAACCCCGCACATGCAGCTCGATAAACCTCGTTATTTAATGGGTGTGGGAAAGCCAGCTGATATCGTTGGGGCTGTGGCGCGTGGGATCGATATGTTCGATTGTGTCTTGCCAACTCGATCTGGCCGTCATGGGCAAGCCTGGACCCGTCATGGCCCTATCAATATCAAAAATGCAAAGTTTATTGACGATCAAAACCCGATAGATCCGCAGAGTAAATGCCCGGCAAGCCGTGATTATACCAAAGGGTATCTCAATCATCTGTTTCGTGCTGGGGAGTATCTGGGGCCGATGTTGTTAAGTTGGCATAACGTGCACTATTTTCAGCAATTAATGGTTGAGATGCGTACAGCTATTGAGGCAGGAGAGTTCAGAGATTTTGTGGATAAGTTTTGTACCCAGACGGGTGAGACGCTTGTTTAGTCAGCTGATAGCGGGTTTGTGTCAGTGTTATTCCATATCAGGGCAAGGTACCTCCTTGCTGCGACAGTTGGCGGCCGGTTTATGTTGTGCAGGCTCTCATTAAGGCATTATTTTTATTGATATAATTGTAAGGTTAGGTGTGTCGAAATGTGTTAGGAGAATCTTTTAATTTGAGAGTTGACCCATGAGTGTGACCTCCCTATGTTCCGCCTTCGCTGGCACCTGAAAGGGTACCACGTCCCTAAATTGTGGGCCCTTAGCTCAGTTGGTAGAGCAACTGACTTTTAATCAGTAGGTCGTCGGTTCGAATCCGCCAGGGCTCACCATTTAAGTAATTATTTTAATTGAATAATTTTCGTTTTATTAAAAGAACCAGAAGCGAACTGTGCGACCTGAAACGGGATCTGCGACCAGGTCGCATGGTTGTAACTGTGCGACCTAAATAATGGTGCCTGTTTTCTGGCACGCGCTTCAATCGCACTGGCCCTGTTCGGGCGAGGTCTGGTGACAGGTCAATATAGTTTTCGGCAAGAGTTCTGATCACCGTTGGGCTGGAGCCGTGCCAGCTGGCGACTTGCATGTCAGTGAGGCCAGCATTTACTAAACGGGTTACCGCAGTGTCGCGGCAATCCTGTGCGCGGAAATCAAGATTTCGATTGCCATGGCGGTCTTTACCTATGCCAATCAGTGACGGGGTTATCAGGCCTGCCAGCGCGCGGTAGGCGTTCCAGCGCCAGTTATTCACGGTGATATTTAACACCTGTGCGCTCACTAATGCGCGCGTATGGCATACCTGTTTGGTCATCGAGAATGAGCGGGCTTTCCTCTGGTGAGTAACGCTGATGCTTTAGCGCATCGTGCACGCGCATACAGGTCCACAGCATTGGCCCCTATGAGCGGGGCAGGCGTCAAACCTTAGGGGCGAGTGACATAGTATTTTTTCATCTTACTTGAGTGGCAATCGTACACAGTAGGCCAAAAGTGGTTTTATCCTCCATGGCGAAATAGGATGACATCGCCGTCACGCACGATATACTCTTTCCCTTCTGCGCGCATTTTACCCGCTTCCTTTGCGCCTTGTTCCCCGTTTAATGAAACATAATCATCATATGCTATAGTTTCTGCTCGAATGAATTTTTTCTGAAAATCAGTATGTATCACGCCGGCTGCCTCTGGTGCGGTATAACCTTTGTGGATTGTCCAGGCGCGCGCTTCCTTCGGTCCCGCCGTGAAATATGTTTGCAGGCCAAGTAGTTCATATCCTGCACGGATTAAGCGATTTAACCCTGGTTCCTTAAGATCTAAAGTGTCCAGAAATTCGGCCTGCTCATCATCTTCCAATTGAGCTAGCTCAGCTTCAATATTTGCGGAAATGATAACGCTAACCGCTTCTTCTTCGCGGGCTTGCTTGTCGACTTCTGACGAAAACTCATTCCCATCGGCAGCTGATTCTTCGTCAACATTAGCGACGAATAATACCGGCTTTTGGGTGAGTAGTTGTAAGCTTTTCCAGGTTTTTTCCTCATCTTGGGAAATGACTGCGCGACGTGCTGGCTTGCCGTTATTCAAGACTTCGAGTGCGCGATCTACAAGAAGAAGTGTTTCTTTGGCTTCTTTGTCTTGGCCAGTTGCTTTCTTGGCGAGGCTCGCGCGGCGTTTTTCAAGGCTTTCAAGATCGGCAAGCATTAATTCTGTTTCCACAATTTCAAAATCTGCAAGCGGATCAATTTTACCTGATACATGAGTTATATCTGGGTCTTCAAAGCAACGAAGCACATAAGCAACAGCATCGACTTCGCGTATGTTGGCTAGAAATTGATTGCCTAATCCTTCCCCTTGGGAAGCGCCCTTGACCAAACCCGCAATGTCAACAAATTGTATCCGGGAGGGAACAACGCTTTGTGACCCCGCAATTTCTGCAAGTTTTACAAGTCTTGATTCAGGAACAGCAACATCCCCAACATTTGGCTCAATTGTACAAAACGGATAATTTTCAGCTTGTGCTGCTGCAGTTTTGGTCAGAGCGTTAAAAAGGGTTGATTTGCCGACATTTGGTAGCCCGACGATTCCGCATTTGAATCCCATGATGGTATTTCTTTCTTACTATGCCGGTTGGTTATTTTTTTCCTGGAAGGATTTTGCGTAAAGCTTCCTGAAAAGGATTAGAGGTGGTTTCTTGGTTTGAAGTGGGGATCATATTATCTATTGGGGGAGATACCTCCTCAGGCGATGCAGGTTTTCGGGAAGTTTTATGTTTCCCTTCGCTACCGCTTTTTGTTAATTTTTCAGTATGTTGATTTGGATTTATCCAGGCTGCTACTTTACTCTGAAAGCGGGCAGGCCCGTTGTTGTTATCGATTAAGTGTGGTGCTGCGCGCGCTATACTGTCTAACAGACTTGTTAGCCATTCCTTATCGGATTTTGCAAAATTGCCGAGGACATAGTTGTGTACGGCTGCCTTAGAACCAGGATGGCCAATACCAATACGCACTCGCTTAAAGTTCTTGCCAATATGGGCATCGATCGAGCGTAATCCGTTATGGCCTGCGTGGCCGCCGCCATCTTTAATGCGTAACTTTGCTGGAGCGAGATCAAGCTCATCATGGAAAACGAAAATATCTTCAGGCGTCAGTTTATAAAACCTCAGTAGTTCCCCCACGCTCTTGCCAGATTCGTTCATATATGTTTGAGGTTTGACGATCATGACCTTCGTGCGCCCTGAGGGGCCTTCAAGAAAACCGTCGCGTAGCAGGGCGTTGAATTTTCTTTTTGGCTCACCAAAACCATGAGAATCTGCAATGGCATCTACAGCCATAAAGCCCACATTATGCCTTTGAAGGGCATATTGGGTTCCTGGATTACCGAGGCCTACCAGAATAAGCATGGTGCAGCCTCCTTTTGTGATTAATAATAAGTGTGGCCATCAGGCGCGGTTTAGCAGCGTGATGGCCAATCAGCAATAAATGTTATTACAAACTTTGGCGGTGGCTTGAGCCGATTGAAAGAAAGCGATTACTCGCCTGAACTTTCCTCTGTGCTTTCTTCTTCACCCTCTACTGCAGTCTCTTCACCATCTGCGTCTTCATCTTCACTCTCGCTAGAGCGCAATGCAGACGGTGCGGCAATTGTTGCAATAGTGAAGTCGCGGTCAGAAATTACTGGTTTCACACCGTTCGGCAAATCAATGCTTGATATATGTACAGCATCACCAACATCAAGTTCACTAATATCAAATTCGAAAACTTCAGGGATAGCAGTTGCAGGTGCATAGACTTCAACGGTGTGGCGAACAATATTCAGGACGCCGCCTTTTTTGATACCTGGTGATTCTTCTTCATTAATAAAGCGAACCGAGATCTCAACATTAATACGTGTCTTCTCGTTGACGCGCATCATGTCTACATGCAATGGAAAATCTTTTACTGGATCAAGTTGAACATCACGTGCGATGACCTGCTGATGCTCTTTTTGGCCAGGAACTTCAATTTTCACCATCTGGGCCATTAGATTGCCGGTGTTAATGGCATTCTGGATTTCGTTCTTGCGCAATCGAATTGCCACAGGAGCTTCGTCGCCCCCATAAAGGATTCCCGGGATCCAGCCTTCACGCCGAGCTTCACGTGCTCCACCAGTGCCAGTACGTTCGCGAACTTCACAATAAAATACTTCAGCTTCAGCCATGGTGGCCCTCAATCTTCTTTAAAAACGGGTCAGAAAGGTTCGGTCAGAGATATCATAGTAACAACAATATCTCCGGATAATTATTTGGCGGTCAATAGAGGAAAAACTGGGTCAGGGCAAGCCTTCGTAACGTGGAAATTTAAGATCCTTCCAGCCTATATCAACGGGCCCCTTGATCGAGCCAAAGGGTAGGGTTTTCCGTTAAACAAAGGCCACTTTCATGATCTCATAGCCACGGGCGCCGCCAGGTGCTGTTACCTCGACTGAATCGCCTTGCGTCTTGCCTATCAGCGCGCGCGCAATCGGGGACTGCACAGAAATTTTGCCTGACTTAACATCAGCTTCAAAATCGCCAACGATTTGGTAGGTTTTTTCTTCTTCAGTGTCTTCGTCTAGGATGGTGACGGTGGCACCGAAAACAACAGAATCACTCTCCAGTTTGGTGGCATCAATAACTTGTGCGCGGCCAATTTTATCTTCAAATTCAAGAATTTGGCCTTCGATCCAGCCCTGTTTTTCTTTGGCGGCATGGTATTCAGCATTTTCTGAGAGGTCGCCATGGGCGCGCGCTTCCGCAATGGCCTGAATCACTGCAGGGCGCTCATCATTTTTCAACCGTTTTAATTCGGTTTCCAGCCAACCGTAGCCGGATACTGTCATTGGTATTTTTTCCATCGTAGTCTTCATCTTTCGTCGAAAAAACCGAAAAAAGTCCATGGCCGCGATATGAAATCGCAGTCACCAACCTTATTTTCGGGATGGGTAGTAAGATAGTGCTTCTGTGAAGTTGGTTCAAGAGGTACCAACGGGAATGAGGGTATTTTTTTAAGCTATTGAAATTAAATGATAATTCTTATGTGTGATGCGGGATTATGATGGCTTTAAACAAGAATATCGAGTGATTAAATCACAAACCGTAGGGCTGTTATGGTTGCCATACACGGCTGATGGTCAAAGAGGGAGCATATGGACTCACAGCAGCTTTACGCGCCGGAACCATTTTTGCGGATTGTTGGTGTCTTCAACGGTTTTTGAAGCCTTGGCAGGGAAGGTGACTGTTTTCCTAAGAGTTTTCCTTAACTCTTCTAACACCCTGACATGAGCACCATAGTACGCTGCCATCAAACAGTCAGTATGCCCCGTAGTTGCGTTTGAGTGTGTTCATGAACTGATGTAGACCAAGGACGCTAAGATGAATGGGAATATGAGCGTGTTTAAAAAAGATAAAAGTCGTTCTCACTGTATCCCGTCAGCATTCATAGGAGCGATTGAGGCGATTTTGTTAGCGGAGGGTTTTGGTTCTGGACTGCTGCGTGAAAGTGATGCGTTTGGAATGTTAGTCCCAGCGGATTAAGTGGCAACTCATGCTGCCACTACTTTATGGTAGATCGGAATAAGCTCCTTTGGCAAGACTGC
>CAZGVP010000115.1:0-8368 GCA_964529135.1 uncultured Caulobacterales bacterium
CATCATGCCAAGCGACGCCAAGATCACACTGGCCGGTTTTGATGAAGAAGTCTGGCGAGTCTTTATGCTTCTTATCACCGTTGGCCACGAACCTGACCTTGCGCGCGATAAGCGTCGTTGAAATGGTGCCTTCGTAACCGTCTTTAACCGGTTTGAATTGTCCAATGGTTGCCATAGGTTTACTCCTCTTGCTGATGACAAGTTAGGATGACTGCGACGCTCTTACTGCCTTTTTGAAACCGCTATCTGAGGCAATCAAGGCGCGCAGCATAAAGGGGATGAGCGCGGGAACGCTCGCTTTTTCGCCATAGGTTTGTTCGTAAATGGCGGCGTAGGTTTTAAGGTCACTGTCCAAGTCAGGGCGCAGCTTAGGGATAGCAGCGACTTTCCGGCTTTGGATTGGTTTTAACTGACCCGGTAAAGCAAGCGGTTCAATTCGCTCAAGCGGTGGTGTCTCGACATTGACTTCGCTTGGGGAATATATCGCCTCAATAAAGTCTGCATCGTCCAGTTTGAAGTCGGCGACATTTTTGATGCCAAGTGTGGAACAGGCCCCCAAAGCTGTTGTCAGCGACAAAACCATAAAGTTCTTCAACATTATTTTTCTCCTCGGATGAGGTCTTTCGACCAATTTATGCCGTGGACGTAGATACAGAGCAGGTTCTGATGTAGCGTTTCCTCATCCGTTGGCGTTTTAAGAATGATTGCCAGATTGGCAGTGTAAGTATTGGCGGAAAGCTTCACGCCGTCGCGGTATGCAGTTTCCCGCCAGCGCAGATCAAAGCTGTCAGCAGACGAACGAACAACGTTGGCGATTTCAACAGATACCGAGCGATGCCCCACATCCTGAAACGGGTCGTTATCACGGGCATAATCGTTCAACGTGATTGCCGCCTGATCCGTTGCATAATGATAGGCCGTCATCCAGTTCTGGCGAAGCACCACCGGATCAATAGAAACGGAGCGAACCTTTTTGATAAACTCTGCGAGCTGATACCCGATCTGCGCATCGGTGGGTTTGTATTTGGCAATACTGGGTACGACAGCGCGCACTGACCCATTCTGTTCGAGTTCCACCACATAGGGTGTCACAATGCTTTGCGACGCGCGCCACACAAAGGCGACAGACATAGTGATCCCGAATATGAGAGATAGAATAGCAATTAGTCGCCAGTTCTTTGCCTGAACGCGGGCTGATCCTATACGGTCATCCCAAACCTGCGCCGCGCGTTGATACGGCGTGACGGGTGTTCCTGTTCCTCCGTAGGCGTGTTGATTTCGTTTCCACATATAACTTACTCCTCATCCTGTTTCAGACGCGGACCGTCTCCTGAACCGCCCCTGTCTCCGTCTCGCAATGCGGAAGTAGCGGCGAGATCAGCGTCGCGCTGTAATTGACTACGTTGTGCGTTTTTCGCCCAACCCGGCTGGCCGTCTTTGGGTGCTGTGGCGCTCGCAGCTTCACCGCCAGAAATTTTACCGCCGGTCGCAGAGATCGCGCCTCTTGCGCCCGATTTGAAAGACTGTTTGACGGGATCGGTGACTTTGGCAGCGGCCGATTTTGCAGCATTGGCAACAGAGCCAGCCCCCGCTTGCGCAACAGCGCCAAGGCCGGAAGCGTGATCTTTTGAGGTGAAAATACAGGAAAGCGGCTTTAGAGCAGGCCCTAAAGGCAAAGCACATCGTAAACGCTCACAATTTGCAAATTTATGGACTTTTAACCTATTGTGTTCTATATATTGAACAATTAGACATATAATTGCTCAAAATATAAGACATAACTATGAAAACTCGTGCGACCCACACAATGCCAAAAGCTGCTCGTGCCGCCCTCGTAAAACTGGGCGAAGACATTGTTGTTGCGCGCAAAAAACGGCGAATTTCTACAGTTTCAATGGCAGAACGCGCTTTTATCAGTCGTGGCACGCTGGCGAAAGTCGAGAAAGGCGACCCATCTGTATCCATGGGCGTTTACGCCACTGTGTTGTCCATATTGGGTTTGCTCGAAGGTCTAAGCGAAGCTGCGGATCGTAGCAAAGATAGTCTGGGGCTGGACATCGAAGAAGATCGCTTGCCGCAAAAGGTGCAGCCACGCAATCGGAAGAGGAAGAGGACGAGACAATGACCGATACGCTCGAAATCTATATCGACCATGCAGGCAGCACGCATCTTGTCGGCCGGTGTCGCTATGTTGCCAAACGAAGAGGCCAGAGTTCGGTTTTTGAATATGCTGATGAATGGCTCGACTATCCAGAAGCCTTTGCGCTTGATCCTGCAAACCTAGCATTAGCCGATCAGCAGATTTACACCAGATCGGAAAAGTCGGCATTGCCTGGCGCCTTGCGAGACACGGCGCCTGATCGCTGGGGTCAGCAACTCATCAAACGGGCTTTCCGCAAGGCCGGAGATGATCGTACCCTGTCAGAAATTGATTATCTTCTAGCGATTACAGATCAAACTCGAATTGGCGCGTTGCGTTATAAACGCGAAGGGGAAGATACATTTGACCATGATATAGGTCATTACCGTGTGCCGCCTCTGATTCAGTTGCCGGCATTGGTCAATGCCGCTGATGCCGTACAAACAAATACAGAGACGGCTGAAGATTTGAGATTGCTTTTAAATGAAGGCTCACCATTGGGAGGCGCGCGTCCAAAATCAGCCGTCGCTGACGCAAATGGCAGCCTTGCCATCGCCAAGTTTCCAAAGCAGGACGATGACCGCAGCATCCCACATGGGGAAGTGCTCGCCATGATGCTGGCCCGCAAGGCTGGAATAAACGCCGCAACGGCCAGAATAGAAGATGTGGCTGGACGGCCCGTGGCTCTCATCACCCGGTTTGACCGCCATAGTGGTCAGCGCATTCCTTTCTTGTCGGCAATGAGTTTGTTGGGACTGAATGACGGGGATGAAGCAACCTATACCGACATTGCTGAAGCGATTAGGATGTATTCAAGTGAACCGACTGAGGATTTGCACGAGCTATGGCGGCGCATTGTATTTGGCGTGATGATCGGCAATCTGGATGATCATTTGCGCAATCATGGCTTCCTTTATGATCACGACGATAAATGGCGCCTGTCGCCAGCCTATGATTTAAATCCTGTACCGATTGCTGAAAAGGCTCGTGAACTTACCACATGGGTTTCAGAAGAAGGGCCTGATGCTGATCTTGATCTGGCCTTGCGCGCCGCGCCATTCTTTGCACTCAAGGCACAACGCGCTGAAGCAATAATAGGTGAGGTATCAGCCGCACTAAAGGGATGGCAAAATACGGCCCGCCAGCTAGGCATGAGCGCTGCCGATGTTTCAATTTACGCGACAGCGATAATTGAAAAAGACTAAGCACTTCTTCGTCGGTGATCTCATGTTGTCTAGCCCCCTTTTTATGTACCAAATTCTTATAGAGTTTCTGGTACAGGTGGTTTCATGTTGAGTGCCATGTGCGGTCTGTTTTGATTGTACTGTTTGATCCATTTATTGATGACGGTTTAGGCTTGTTCGATTATGATGAACCCTGCGGCATCATAGGAACGGGATAGCTCACTCCTACAGTTTTTGTACACATCAGCGAATAACTAAAATATAATATCATCCCCAGGTGTGACCCGGACAATACGCTTGCCAACATTTGTCCCTGAATACATCCCCATAAGAGCTTTAGGCATATTCTCAAAACCGTCTTCGATATCAACAATAGGCCTTAGTTCTCCAGCTTTTATCCATGAGGAAATATCGTCTTCCGCTTGTTCAAACTCATGCATATGGTTGTATACAAAGAAGCCGCATAAATCTGCGTTCTTATTTCTCACGACACCGTAATCCTTTATATAGAAGGGTGTTTCGCGGGCATACTCAGAAATTGCGCCGCATAATACTACGCGCGCATTGACACGAAGATTCTGCATTCCGGCCTCAAGAATTTCGCCGCCAACATTATCAAAAAACAGATCAATACCTTCTGGCAATAATTTTTTAATCTGTGTTTCAACATTTTCTGATTTATAATCGATTGCTTCATTTGCGCCTAGGTCTTTGACAAGAGTGCATTTCTCTGTCCCGCCTGCAATGCCTATGATCCGACCACAGCCGACAGCTTTGGCCATTTGTATAACCAAGGATCCTACCCCGCCTGCCGCCCCAGAGACGAGGACAGCGTCTCCTTTTTTAGGCTGACCTTTGGAGATGAGTCCGCAATAGGCGGAGTATCCTGTCATACCAAGAACCGACAAGCCATAAAAAGCCGGCAAATCATGCGGTGTCATCTTTGTAAATTTTTCCTGCGAACTTACCGAAGTCACTTTGTATGATTGCCAGCCAATTTGTCCTTGAACGAAATCACCGACCTTGTAATCAGGATGGTGTGATTGCATGACTTCAGCAACACCCCGCCCGTGGATAACGTCACCGATGGCAAGATCTTTTTCCGTTCCATAACCGCCGCCATTTTTCATCATATACATACGCATTACAGGTGCCAGATTAAGGTAATGCGATTTAAGCAGTATTTGACCATCTTGAGGAACGGGGATTGGTACCTCTTTATAAGAAAAGTGGGACTCATCAAGATCATGAACAGGCCGCTTGGCCACTGTCCATTGGCGGTTCATTTCTGAAGTGTTCATCTAATCATCTCTTCCAGGATGATCGCTAACTTCCAAATAAATTCCGTTTGGGTCGAATAAAGAAACAGTTCGCAAATCAATAACACCCTTACCGTCGGGCGTTGGTACCTGCCAATCAACAGGTTTGGTAATCACATTACCTCCTGCCTCTATGGCGCGCTCGTAAACACCGTGAACATCTTTGGATTCAATAACAAGAATGCTCTCGCCCATTCTGATCTTCGTGCGATTGACCAAATGACCGGTATCAATTGGCTGGTTCAGATATTCCAAAAATCCTATTTTCCCAATTTTGGCATCCTTCGCTTCCAGGATCACAAGCCTCACCTCAGCCATGTCCGGGGCCCCGCTTGGCGGGAAACGATGATCTGCTTTTACGACATTATCATACCAAACCGTCCAGCCAAAAACATCTTGATAAAATTGTGCAGCGTTTTTTGCGTCGGCGACAACGAAAGTAGTACGTTTGAGAATGCCAATATCCATAATGCCCTCAAAGGGTATGCTCATACGGTTTTAGGTGGATGATTGTTATAACAGTTTATAATAAATCATGAGTGTCAACGCAAGCCGGCTGGAAAGAGCGCGAATGTTAATGATAATGCTTCTCCATAGGTCGCATAATCCAGACATATATTTTAATGGATATTCAGCGTATCGATTAATGGAGCAATGTTATGTTGGCGGCATGCTGCAGAAAGGGTGTTGGCCATTAACATGGCAATCGTCATAGGGCCTACGCCACCTGGTACAGGTGTAATTGCTGCTGCAATTTGACTTGCACTTTCAAATTCTACATCCCCAACCAGTTTTGTTTTGCCAACACCTTTTTCTGGGGCATCGATTCTGTTGATCCCTACGTCGATGACCGTGGAACCAGGTTTCACCCAATCACCCGTGATCATTTCTGGTATCCCGACCGCTGCAACGAGAATATCAGCAGTTTTGACAAGGCCTTGAATATTTCTTGTGCGGCTATGAGCAATAGTGACGGTGCAGTTTTCGTTGAGAAATAATTGTGCTGCGGGTTTGCCGACAATATTTGAGCGGCCAACAATAACAATATTTGAACCAGACAGGTTTTTACCAAGGTGTGATTTGGCCAGGATAACCGATCCAGCAGGTGTGCAAGGGATCAGCGCTTTGTGAAGTTCACCGGCACCCAAACGACCAACATTCACGGGATGAAAGCCGTCTACGTCTTTTTCCGGGTTAATGAGCTCAATGATCTTTGAAGTATCAATGTGATCGGGCAGGGGGAGTTGCACCAAAATTCCATTCACACCAGGGTCCTGGTTTAATTTTGTGACAATTGCGATCAGCTCAGATTCTGTAGTGTCCGCAGGTAGAGTCTTCTGAATGGAGTTGAAGCCAATTTTTTCAGCCATCTTACCTTTATTACGTACATAGACCGAACTTGCAGGGTCATCACCTACGAGTACAACTGCAAGGCAAGGTTGTACGCTGGTTTGATCGGTAAATTTTGCGGAAGCTATCGCAATTTGATCCGTTACATTG
Source organism: uncultured Caulobacterales bacterium (assembly GCA_964529135.1). Taxonomy (GTDB): domain Bacteria; phylum Pseudomonadota; class Alphaproteobacteria; order Caulobacterales; family Parvularculaceae; genus CALLPQ01. The sequence goes on from CAZGVP010000115.1 coordinate 6,144, forward strand.
GCGGCAATCGTTTTTCCATCAATACGAGTGGCTTGTGACATAAGGTTTTTTCTCTTGAGAGTTAGGATTTTCTACGGGATGAGTTTGGCCGTGCCGCTCGTTTTTTACGTGGCGTTTTCTTTGTCGTGGTATCAGCATCTGATTGCGCATTTGTTTTCTTTGTTGGTTTGTTTTTAGCGGCTGCCTTCTTGGCTGGTGTTTTTTTTGTTGGTGATTTTTTTGTTGTTGCGTTATTTTTTGTCTGTGTCGCCGATTTGGCGGCGGTTCCCTTACCCGCTTTAGCAAGGACTGGTTGCAGGAATTTACCCGTGTAACCCGTTGTTACCTTGGCAACATCTTCTGGTGTACCAGCTGCGACTATTTCTCCGCCACCATCACCGCCTTCAGGCCCAAGGTCGATAATCCAGTCTGCTTGCTTGATAACATCAAGATTGTGTTCAATGACAATAACAGTATTGCCACTATCGGCCAGCTCCTGAATGACCTCCATTAGTTTTCGAACATCTTCAAAGTGTAATCCCGTCGTCGGTTCGTCTAATATATAAAGAGTACGCCCGGTAGCGCGTTTTGACAGTTCTTTGGAGAGTTTTACACGTTGTGCCTCACCCCCGGAAAGGGTCGTCGCCTGTTGACCAATTTTAACATAGCCTAGGCCAACCCTGTTTAGCGTTTCCATTTTATCGCGAATAGATGGAACAGCTTTAAAAAACACAAGACCGTCTTCAACAGTCATGTCGAGGACATCGGCAATGGATTTGTCTTTGAATTTAACTTCCAGCGTTTCGCGATTGTAGCGTTTGCCTTTACAGGTTTCGCACGTGACATACACATCCGGCAGGAAATGCATCTCAATTTTTATAACGCCATCTCCCTGACATGCTTCGCAGCGCCCGCCTTTCACATTAAAGGAAAAGCGCCCCGGCTTATATCCACGTGCCTTGGATTCTGGCAAACCAGAAAACCATTCGCGAATAGGGGTAAAGGCACCTGTATAGGTTGCGGGATTAGAACGCGGGGTTCTGCCGATAGGGGATTGGTCAATATCAATGACTTTGTCGAGTTGATCCAATCCGTCAATCGATTTGTGTGCAGCAGGCGCGCCCTTGCTATTATATAGCCGACGCGCGGCTGCCTTATATAATGTCTCTATAATAAGTGTCGACTTACCGCCGCCAGATACACCGGTAACACATGTTAAAAGCCCCAGCGGCAATTGTGTGGTTACATTTTTTAGATTGTTTTCGCTTGCGCCTTTAACGGTCAAGACGCGTTTTTTATCAAACGGGCGCCGTTTTGTTGGAACAGGCACTTCGCGCCGCCCAGCAAGATAGTCTCCGGTGAGGCTTGTCTTTGTGTTGATGATCGTTTTTACGGATCCGCTGGCGATAATTTGACCGCCATGCACACCTGCGCCGGGGCCAATGTCAACAACATGATCGGCTTCAAGAATAGCATCTTCGTCATGCTCAACCACAATGACTGAATTTCCAAGGTCACGAAGGTGTTTGAGCGTTTCCAGTAAGCGTTCATTATCACGCTGGTGTAATCCGATGGAAGGTTCATCCAGAACGTATAAGACACCGGTTAATCCGGACCCAATTTGCGATGCTAGCCGGATGCGTTGGCTTTCGCCGCCAGATAATGTTCCCGAAGAACGGGACAGGGTGAGGTAATCAAGGCCTACATTATTCAGGAAAGATAGACGTTCTCGAATTTCCTTGAGAATGCGCTCAGCGATTTCCATTTGTTTCTTTGTGAGTTTCTTATCGAGACCCTCAAACCACACACATGCGCTGCGAATAGAAAGCTGGCTTGCCTCCGAGATGTGCATTTCGTTAATTTTAACAGATAGTGCTTCTGGTTTCAGGCGCATTCCATCGCAAGATTCGCAATGGGTGACGGACTGAAATCGGGCCAAATCTTCGCGAACCCACGATGAATCAGTTTCACGCCAGCGACGTTCAAGGTTTGGTATAACCCCTTCAAACGGTTTGACGGTTTCGTATTTGCGCGTGCCGTCTTTATAGATGAAATTAATATCTTCATCGCCGGTACCGTAAAGCACAACATCTTTAGCGATATCATCAAGCTCGTCCCATGGAGTTGTTATCTTGAATTTATAATGGCGTGCCAGTGCCTCAAGTGTTTGCGCGTAGTATGGCGATGTGCCTTTCGACCAAGGGGCAATGGCACCATTGTTTAAGGCCACCGTATGATCGGGGACT
>CAZGVP010000116.1:0-8349 GCA_964529135.1 uncultured Caulobacterales bacterium
AGTGGCATGATCATGACCAAACTGGACGGTACAGCACGCGGCGGCGTGTTGGTTGCCCTTGCTGATAAGTTTGCAATGCCAGTCCATTATATTGGAGTAGGCGAAAGCACCGAAGACCTGCAGCCTTTCAAAGCGAGCCATTTTGCAAAGGCACTCACTGGCATTGAATAGCACTCTATCATGGTCCCCGACTAATTATTTCTTCTTTTGAAGTTATCTCAAATGGGAAAGCAGAAGAAAAATTGACCCATTTTCTTCAAATCATGGGGGATTGACGCTGACCGTGATCACGCTCATTTTCACTGTTGCAACTATAGTACGGATAAAAAAACATGAGTGATACCCCCTCTCCCACGCGCCTCTCCGGTCGAAACAAGATGCTTGTGGATTTTGGTCCACTTGCAGTTTTTTTTATCGCTTACTTTCTCGGTGAGAAGCTCGCCCCTAACATTGGCCAGATATTTGGAAAAGACTGGTCAATAGGCGCAGGTGAAGAAATGTATCTGGCGGTTGGGCTTTTTATGCCTGCATTTGCGATTGCATTTGCTTATTCCGTCTGGAAAGAAAAGCGCATCGCGCCAATGCTGTTAATCAGCGGGCTCATTATCGGAGTACTGGGAACACTAACCCTCGTTCTAAAAGACAAAACCTTCTTTTACATGAAGCCAACCATGGTAAACTTACTGTTTGCAGGATTATTAGGCGCTGGATTGGCTACAGGACGGAATTTTCTAAAGACTGTCTTCGATGAGGCTTTTCAAATGCCAGACCCTGCATGGCGCAGCCTGACAATCAGATTCGTGTTCTTTTTTATCGTAATGGCCCTCCTGAACGAAGCTGCATGGCGCTGGCTGACTCAGGATTGTGATATTACGGCAGCAACTGAATGTGCAGGAGAGAAAACCTGGGTTCAGCTCAAAATTTTTGGTTTTACGTTAATTTCCATGATCTTCACCGGCCTACAAGTCCCATTCATAATGAAGAATTCCACCGAACCTTTGGATTGATCTCTTTTCAATCCGTTTTCTCAGGGTTTGTATAAGGAACAAAGCTGGCTTGATTGCGACTCTCATAATAATGTCGCAAGGCCCAACCCACCGTCGGGAAGGCTAGATCAGTCCACGGGATATCAACCCAGTTAAACAAACCAACTTCCTCACTCTCAGGACCAACACTAACGTTGGGCGACTTCAAAACACCACGGAACATAACCTGAACTTGCGAAATATGAGGCACGCTGTAGATCGCCAACACCTGATCCAGGGTAATTTGTGCTCTTGCTTCTTCCCAGGCCTCACGCAATGCGCCTTGCTCTACAGTTTCTCCCAATTCCATATAACCAGCCGGCAAGGTCCAAAACCCCAAACGTGGCTCTATCGCACGTTTACATAAAAGCACTTTATCATCCCAATGCGCTACTGTGCCGACAACAATTTTAGGGTTGTCATACGCAACAAAACCACAATGGGCACATTGATCGCGCTCTCGGTCGTCCCCATCAGGAATTTTCTTCTCGAAACTCTGGGCTAAGCTATGCTTCATCATTCCTACCTATTCCCTTCCTGACAGTCGTAAATTACCCAATCGCCATCATCAAAACCCACTATTGGGCATTTACGCTTAAAAAAATCATGATTTTGTGTTCACCTTTACGAGAGCAGTAAGAATTTGACGCTTGCTGATGAATAGAAAGGGTTTATTAATAAAAACCAGTATTTATGTTCAGTACCGGGTTGATTTACTTTTGACAATCACCCCAACTAACGATAATGGCATTGATATATAGCTTGCTGAAGATTTATACGAACTATCCGTGTTGGTCTTCCTGTCAGGGAAGAATTCAGCAAACTACAAATATGAATACCTAGTACCTTTCGACTAATCAATGGAGACCATAAATGGCCAATTTTTCCCTCAAAAAATCACCGGGACACCTTCTTCGACGTGCACAACAATATTCACACGATCTCTACTCCAAGCATGTGGGTTCATCAGGACCAACCCCTCGTCAGTTTGAAGTCTTACACACTGTCGCAAAAAATGAAGGCCTTAGCCAAACTGATCTCGTTCATCACACTGGTATTGACCGGTCTACTCTCGCCGACATGATTGCTCGGATGATCAAAAAAGGCCTTCTTTCACGCCAACGCACCAAAGCCGATGCCCGCGCAAACTCTGTTAGCATTACTGCTGCTGGTAAGCGTATGCTTGCTTCTGCAATGCCCAAAGTTGTAAAAGCAGAGACTGAGGCTTTGAAAGTACTGCCAAAAACTCAACAAACCGGGTTTATGAAGGCACTTGAGACTTACGCAGCTGCGCTGGATGAGATGGAAGCAGCTTCAGCAGCTCCCAAAAAACGTGCGACCAAGAAAAAAGCGCCGGCAAAACGTAAAGCTGCCAAGAAAAAAGCGCCGGCAAAACGTAAAGCTGCCAAGAAAAAGAAAGCTGCCAAGAAGCGTCGCTAGACTTAAAAACTAAGCCTCGATGAGGCTATAACGGTGCCGACAAAAGCCGGCACCGTTTTTATTTGTCTTGAGGTTGTCGGTGAGCCTGTAGGGACAATGCACGGGGTGGATATTGACCCAACGTTAGTACGCGATCGTACATAACCAGCGCAGCGGCCAATGAAACATTAATACAAAACCGAGTCGGGATTTTCACCAGATGTGAGCACATCGAGCTCGCTTCAGGAGACAAGCTACCCTTTTCTGGGCCCAGCAAATACGCTGCGTTAATCGGGTGCTTGAAACTTGGCAAATCTACAGCTGATTCATCTAACTCGACGCCAACCAACACACACCCTTTGGGCAAACACATCTCACCAAGATTATTCCATTCATAGAACGGTAAGTGCTGATCGCTTTTCGATGTATCCGCTCGATCAACCATCCTGGCTCGATAATTAGCATTGATCGTAAATGCAAAACTCGCTCCAAAAGCATGCCCCGTCCGCAATACGGCCCCCAGGTTCATTGCTTTCGAAATACGCTCAACCCCTACTCCGAAATAACCGCGCAAACCCTTGCTCCTGACCAATCATCCATACTACAGCGACGATTATTGTTAGCACATTTCACCCTATCACAACAAAAAATGGGTAACTCAGCCTTCAGCAGCCGTATAGACGCCCACCATCAAACCGGGCATTATGGGACAATGACCAACACAAGAAATTCAATAAAAGAAACCACAGATTCCAGGTACGCCCATGGAGGTCCAGCTTTAAAATTTCTGGTTATCGCCCATGATTGCCCCGAGGCACGGCTCGCTGCCTTTTTTGCAGCTAGACGGGCACGTTATTCAAACGCCTGTATTTCACTGTTGCATGTCATTGAGCCTGGTGAATACAGCCATTGGCAAACTGTTGCAGAAACAATGCGCGCTGAAGCCTACGATCACGCCGAAGAATTACTTGCTGAATTTGCCACTGATGTAGAACATCAATGGGGTATACGCCCGGAAATGCATATTCGCGAAGGCCGTTTAATTGACGAAATTCGCAAATTAATCGAGGGCGATCCTGAGATCGCTATACTGTTCCTGGGTGCATCAACCAACCCCGATGGGCCTGGCCCATTGGTTAGTGCTCTCGCTCAAAGCCCAACATATTTTGGCGAACGCCCCATACCCGTTACGGTGGTACCGGGATCAGTGACATTGGACGATATTGTCAAAATGGCTGGTTAAACGCTAAATCATTTACAACTTTAAAAGACAAAATCATCATCGGTTAATTCCATAATCGAAACACCGGTCAGTGTTATCGAGTTAGCCCCATCAATGATGACTGCATCACCATCCATATTTGTGGTGAGATGATTATCACTGAGGTCCTGAAAATCAGTAATTGAACTGACGCCAGACAAGTCAATTCGTTCCGGCAAGAAATTAGCTGGCCGGAAATCGGTAATTACATCATCTCCGAAACCATCTTCAAAAATGAAGGTATCCCCACCAGTTGAAGCGGTAATCGTATCATTACCAGCACCACCAGTAATAAAATCACTATTGGTACCTGCATCGATCAGATCATCACCAGCGCCACCATCGATACTATCAGCGCCCTGAAAGGTCTCAATTGTATCATTACCACTGCCGCCAAAAGCTGTATCAAAACCACCTGCCGTATTGATCTGATCATCACCATCACCGCCGGAAACCAGATCAAAACCACTTTCACCAATGATTGTATCATTGCCGCCGCCGCCATTGATGACATCACTATTCGTCGCACCATTAAGCAAATCGTCACCTTCTCCACCATCAATCATATCCGGACCGACGCCACCAAAAATAGTATCACCATCATCACCGCCTATGAGAGTGTCTGGACCAGCCCCGCCGTCAATAGAATCAAAACCTGCTCCACCATCAATAAGGTCAGGCCCGCTCAGTGCAGAGAGCGTATCATTCCCCAGGCCCCCTAAAATCGTATCAATGTTGCTGCCAGCCTCAATCAAATCATCACCTGCTCCACCTTCAATGCTGTCAGCACCGTTAAAAGTACGAATTGTATCATTGCCGTCACCGCCAAAAACACTGTCAAAACCACCAGCCACATCAATAGAATCATCTCCTGAGCCGCCAAAAACGGAATCAAATCCGCTACTCCCGATAATGGTGTCATCGCCGCCGCCCCCAAAAATAGTATCATTATTGGTCGCACCATCGAGAAAATCATTTCCACTGCCACCATCAAGCCTATCGGCACCAGCATTTCCCAAAAGCGTATCATTTCCACCCTGCCCCAAGAGTGTATCAAACCCCCCATTACCAATTAGCTCGTCATTTTGATCACCGCCATCGAGAAAATCCCGCCCATTCCCGCCATCTAGTGTGTCACTATCAGCACCGCCAAAGAGCGTATCATTTCCATCATTACCGAGCAGGATATCATTTCCACCTAAACCATTAACGCTATCATTGCCTTCAAGGGCGTCAATGGTATCAGCATTTTGTGAACCATTGAGTATGTCATCACCTGGCGTTGGCCCGGAGCCACCATTAGCATTTACGATAGCTTGTAGCTGCGTAATCGCTTGCGGAACCTGAATCAGCCCAGCACCTGAAGCGAGATCAACTCCAGGCGGGCCAATGTCAATTGCTGTTTCACTTAAGGCCTGAATGATTTGTGCATTCATGGCTCCTGGCACTGCATCAAGCAAAAGAGCCGCCGCCGCCGCCGCCGCCGGAGCCGATGCAGAGGTTCCAAAGAAGTTCGGAAAATTATCGCTATCAAACCCTATGTCATTTCCAAAGAAAGTTGTATTACCGCCATCAGGTGCAGTGAAAGCCGGTCCACCGCGATCTTCAGGAACAGCCAACCTATTCCCATTAGTATCAAACAAAATTTCAACGCCACCAGGAGAAGAGAATGAATTTAATCTTGGTGGTGACACACCAAATTCTGGTGTATTGAAAAATGCCGAAGCCCCTACTGCAATCGCTCCAGCTGCATTTGCATGACCAACAAGCGTTGGAGAATTAGTTGCAAATTCGAGAATGTTGGCGTCACCAGAAAAATCGATATATTTCAGAAGATTATTTGTATTACCAGAAAATCTGGTAATAACCAGTTCAAAATTCTGGGTACTGCCTGTTTCATTTGTGAATGTAAAAATCTCAACAGGCTCATCCGCATTTGAAGTTGTTGACGAGGCAACAACAGTATTTGTACCAGCTTCAAACAGGAAAATATCATAATCACTTGTAGGACCAACGCCGCTCGAACTTCGCGAAGATTCATCATACTGGAATGAGATTGAAAAAGTCTCCTCATCCCCAAGACTTAGCAATTGCCTTACATCAACCCCTGCGCCAGGATCAAAATCATGAGCAAATGGAGTGGCGCCCGCAACACCCGCGGTAGTTCCGGGAACGATAATTCCGGAATTACGATAAATAGATTCATATGAATCCGTACCGGAATTACCCGCTGAGGAGAAAAACAAAACTCCTTGTGAGGCAACCTGATCTACCGCTTGTGCAATCACACCATCTTGAAAGAAAGGTTCCGAAAAGAAAATAACATCATCAATAATAATGTTTGCACCAGCAGCAGCAAGATTAAGAATGCCTTGGGCAAACCCAGCAACGCCAATAAACGCAGTATTAAAAAGAAGGCCAGCGCCCGGTGCGATGTCGTGAATTATCTGAAGAATTGCTCGCCCTTCATCTGAGGCGGGAAAATCCGGGTCAGATGTTGGTAGATCCTGAAGAACATTCACAAACGACGGGAGATCCCCTGTCGACACATCCGTTGAAAACCCGCTGAGGTTATCAAAACTATCTGACAGCACACCAATAAATGATCCTGAACCATCAATAGAACTATCTGTGGCACGAGCAGCATCAGAACCAATCGATGCATCCGCCTGCGTTGTCACACTACCAACATTAAAACTAGACACGGACTCGCGTGCAGTAGACAGATTGGCCAATCCTTCAAGCTGGCCAATAGCAGTAAGAGGCAGCAAACCAGAAGCAACACGACCAAAAGAAGTGCCGTTAATTAATCCCAATGATGTTAAATCAGCAAGCAGGCTTTCGCCATCACCATCAACGGCTGTCGCGTCAATAACAACATAAGAAACCCCGGATATGTCTGTAGCTGTAACATTGAGCGTGTTATTGTTACCTGCTGTGGCATAAAGATTCGTCGATAACTTAGAAGATTTTGCATCAATTAGGGCCGGCACCTCACCAAGTGATTGTGGGGCATCATTGGTAATCGCAATTAAATCCAGCTCTTGTTCTATTTTTAAATTATTCAATAACAGATTGAAATCGGCAGTAATGATGTTCATAGACCCCGTCCACTATTCAGGCCACCCAGCCTGTTTTAAATACTATACGCGAGCTCGCTTCCCCAAAAGCTGCTGATTCAGACTACAGGGCGGTTCTTAAAAGGCAAGCAAATGATCAACAAGGTAACGGCAATATTATCTTTTACCTGAACGATGAGAGATCGCATTCAAAGGTGGTGCTTGCAAAGCAGGCACAAATTTTGTGTATTATGCAAAAACCTAAGGACCAGTCATGAAATTCCCTTTCTCTAGCCTTATTAAAGCCGGTATAATTGTTTTCGGAACTTACTGCGCAATGCCAATTCACACATTCGCGCAAGATGATGCCAAAAAAGACGAGAAAGAAGAAACAATAGAGACTAAAGTCGCTGATTATGAGCGGATTGATGGCCTGTTTCAGCTTTACCGTGACCCTAAGACCGGGGATCTTTTTATGGAGATCAGTGAAGAACAGTTGGGTGAAGAAATAATCGCATTTACCTATTTTGAAAATGGCGTTGTTGATGCAGGCACGTTCCGCGGAATTTATGCTGCACAACAAATCGTAGAGCCCCGCAGATATTTTGATCGCATAGAGTTTGTTGAAAAAAGTACGTCATTCTATTTCGATCCAGACCATCCACTAGCACGTGCCAGTGAAGCCAACATTACACCATCCATAATGGCCAGTCTGAGTATTGAGGCTAAAACCGAAGGAAGCGATGAGAATACGCCTGACCGCTATCTCATTGACGCAGAGCCGCTCTTTCTTTCCGAGGTTCTTCAGCAATTAAAACCTACTCCAAACCCGGAAACACCACCAAATGCATTTTCTATTGGCGATCTCTCCTCCAGCAAAACCCGATACGATGAGATAAAAAACTATCCTGAAAATACAGACGTTATCGTCGATTATGTTTTTGACAATCAATATCCGACAAATGGTGGCGGCGATGCAGTCACAGATGCACACAGCATTTCCTTTAAAGTGCGTCATTCATTACTCAAAATGCCAGAACCAGGTTTCACACCACGCATAGCGGATTATCGTATTGGATACTTCACCGACCAAGTCACCGACCTAACAACAAAAGACGCGGTCAACTATCGCGACCTTGTCAACAAATGGCGCTTGGTCAAAAAAGATCCAGAGGCTGATCTTTCTGAGCCCGTCACCCCGATCACCTGGTGGATCGAAAACACCACACCCCTTGAATATCGCGATACTATCCGTGATGCTGTACTCGCGTGGAACCAGTCTTATGAAAAGGCAGGCTTTAAGAATGCCGTTGAGGTTAAAATCCAGCCAGATGATGCCGACTGGGACGCTGGAGACATTCGCTACAATGTATTGCGCTGGACATCCTCTCCAACACCGCCTTTTGGTGGCTATGGCCCAAGCTTTTCCAACCCACGCACCGGTGAATTGATCGGTGCAGATATTATGTTGGAATATGTATTCATTACCAACCGGATCAACATCGCTGAGATTTTCGATCTTAGCGCTGGCAACACTCAAACCAGCGATCCGTTTACAAATGGTATTCCACGCAATCCTAAAACG
>CAZGVP010000117.1:0-8345 GCA_964529135.1 uncultured Caulobacterales bacterium
GTTATCTTAGCGGTAACATTTAAATGCTTAATTCTGTTGAAATCCATTCCATCATAATGATAGCACTGATCAGGGATGCAACTACGTATACAATCTGATTGGTGACAGCGAGTAACAATGCTCGCCAGGTGCGAGCGCCAGTTTTGTGAACAGGCACAAGTCCGCGCCATGTGGTAAAAAAATCGGCAAGAAAAATCGAGGATAATACACTCATTGAAAAAACCGACATGTTCTCAGCTGGTACTAATGCGAACGCCAAGGAAGTGAGAAGGGCAATTAGTGCTCCTGGCAGAATAGAAGCAAAAAATAATCTAATCCGTGTTACTGATGATGTGGTTTTGCTCCATATCCGGATCAAGAGAGCTGCACAAAAGCTCAATGCTAGAAGGACTCCAGGGTAAACAAAGACATAGCGTTGTAAGGCAAGCTCAACCGTTTCAGCTGAATGCATAATTGGTTCATCAGGCATGAGCTCAGCAAAGGAACTGCCCAAAGCCTGGCCAAACCAGGAGTCAGGGCTTGCCCAGATAAATTGCAAGAACATCAAGATAGCGATTAGGAATAGCCAGACACGAAGGGTCGGGGAGTAAGTTCTGTCTTGCCAGTCAGAAATGCGTGCAACAGTAAAAAGACGTGCTGGAAATAATAACGAGGCCCGAAGAGTTTTGAGACCTTTGAGGTTAACGCCGATCGCATCTTCAATCAGTTCCCCCCAACCTGGATCAGTCGTATTCTTATGAGATTTTATGTTCTTGGGCATATGTTGTCCTGAGTATAGGCTATCCCTGAGGTATGTCGGGATATAGTATAAGCGTATCTGTAATGGCAGTGCTATAGGCAGTGTGAATTTGCTCGGCAATTTCTTGCCAGAAGAAAACAAAGCGCTCTATTTGATGAGCGACCGGTTTGGAGCGATCTTATGACTCTCAGGCTCTTTTTTGTAGAAAGTGGCTAAATGCCCTCCAAATATCGAGGATTGGTTCGGTGATGCCTGTATGATCAGACCATATCAGACTTTGCTCTGAGTGAATGGTACAAAGTACAGACTTCTTGTAAATTGTCGGTAGGGCTATACGCTTGTCGAAACAGGAGCGAGAGATGACGGAGACTTATGTACTGACAGGCGTTACGTCTGGATTCGGGGCCGCAGCGCTTCAATTACTTTGCGAGACTATTGAGAACCCGATCATTGTTGGTGCACGTAATGTTGATCCTGTGGCGGATAAATATGGAAGCCGAGTGCTAGCTTTACCGCTGGATCTGGCCAAATTGCAGAGCGTGCGCGACTTTTGCGATCAATGTAAAGGTAAATCCATCGGTGTTCTCGGGATGAATGCGGGCATACAAACCAGAGCAATGGCGACAACGATGGATGGGTTTGAGGCAACTTTTCAAACCAATTATTTATCGCACTTTCTCATGTTTGACCTTCTGAAGGATCGTCTTTCAGAGGGCGCTTTGGTCGTGACGACTGGAAGTGGCACACATGACCCTGACGAGAAAACCCCAGTGCCCCCGCCGAAACATGCCAAAGTTGACTGGCTGGCATATCCAGAAACGGACCCACATCCTGACAGGTTCAGCCCAATCCGTTTGGCGCGTGCCTATTCTACGTCAAAACTGCTTTGCATCATGATGGCCATGGAAATTGCTGAACGATATCCACATTTAAAAGCGATCAGTTTTGACCCGGGATACCTGCCGGACACAAAGCTCACCCGAGAGTATCCGGGCTTTATGACTGCGCTCATTAAACCTCTCATTCCGATGCTGATGAAGAATGATCGCTCAGGTTCGGTTGCCACCACAGCGCCTGAATATGCGCGCGTTCTGACGGGAGATTTAGCCCCCGACAAAAATGGCGGATATATTGTTATGCGATCCGGCAAGGGTATTGAGGTGTCACCTTCTGATCTTGCCCGCAAATCCGGTTCTACAAGAACCGTTTGGGATGAGAGCTTGAAATTATTTGCGCCGAACCCATGATGAGCTATGGAGATAGCACGATTGACTATGTCCAACTTTGTAAGATTTAGAACGTCTCTAATTCGCTCCGCACTTTAAGGCATGACCTCAATTTGACATTACCCGTGTTACAATGGCTCGGACAGAATCCGATTTCTATATTTCCGTGACGAAACAGGCCGCCCCAGATCCGTTTTCGGGCGGTTTAAGTCTCTGGCTAGGGCAAGGTCGCGTGAGTTTTCATACGTTCAATTTAAAACAACGAACGACCGCGAAGGGCCATTATCTGCCGGAGGATGATTTAATTTTCAAGCTGACGCACACCTAGTTTGTAGCGAGATTATATTGCCTCAAAGGATCTTACTTATGTTTGAGAATTTATCTTTGAGGTAGGAATAACAGCCTTTAATCAACCGCCTTCTTTGTTGTTTTTTTTGTCGCCTTTTTCTTGGTCGTTTTTTTAGTGGCGGCTTTCTTGGTGGTGGCTTTTTTCTTTGTAGTCGCTTTTTTGGTTGTCTTCTTTTTTGTGGCTTTTTTCTTGGTTGCTTTCTTCTTCGTGGCTTTCTTTTTTCTGGGGCCTTTTTTCTCTTTAGCAACAACTAATTCCAGCGCATGTTCCAGCGTCAGAGTTTCCGGGTCTATACCTGAAGGAATTGTGGCGTTAATTTTTTGATATTTGACATAAGGCCCAAAACGGCCATCCATAATGTTGACTGGTTCGCCGCTCTCGGGGTGGTTGCCCAGTTCACGAAGTGGTTTCGCAGCTTTGCGCGCCCGAGGGTTTGCTTTCTTTTCAGCAATCAATGTCACCGCGCGATTGAGTCCAACTTCAAAAACTTCCTCGACATTTTCGAGGTTTGCGTAAATTTTTCCATGTTTGACGAAGGGACCATACCGACCAATACCCGCTTCAATTGGTTCCTGATCCTCCGGGTGGGGACCAATCAGGCGTGGCAGGGATAGGAGCTTCAGGGCTTGCTCAAGATCAACTTCTGCAACGTTCCATCCCTTAGGGATAGAGGAGCGTTTTGGCTTTTCTTTGGATTCTTTATCTTCCTCACCCAGTTGAATGTAGGGGCCAAACCGGCCAATCCGTAAGAGCACGTCGATGCCGGTTTCAGGGTCAGTGCCAAGAGTTTTATCGCCAGATGGTGCTTCTTCTCCTTTAACGGCAGAAGATAATTGGTTTGTATATTTGCAATCTGGGTAATTTTCACAACCGATGAAAGCGCCAAACCGTCCTGTCTTTAAGGATAGCAGACCCTCTTTGCAGGTAGGGCACAGGCGTGGGTTTGATCCATCTTCTTTTGCCGGGAAGATAAGAGGCCCTAGTGATTCGTTCAGGGCGTCGAGCACTTGGGTGATGCGTAACTCACCTGTTGCTTCTATAGCGGCGTGGAATTCTTTCCAAAAAGCATGGAGAAAATCACGCCAGTCTGCATCGCCGGCAGAAATTTCATCCAATGTCGCTTCCAGATCAGCCGTGAAATCATACTCCACATATTTTGGAAAAAAATTCTCCAGAAATGCCGTTACAATCCTGCCCTTGCTGTCGGGAATAAAGCGGTTGCGATCCATCTCCACATAGCCACGATCTCTCAGTACAGAGAGAATGGAAGCGTATGTGGATGGACGACCAATACCGAGTTCTTCCATTTTTTTGACGAGGCTTGCTTCGGTAAATCTAGGCGGTGGTTGTGTGAAGTGCTGGTCGGCTTTGGCGTTGGAGAGAGCAGTTGTTTCACCCTCATTGACTTTGGGTAAAACGCCTTCGCCATCTTCACCGTCGCTATCGTCGCGGCCTTCTTCATAGAGTTTTAAAAAGCCATCAAAAAGAACGACCTGTCCATTTGCGCGTAGGCCCGTTTTTTTATCTTCAGATTGAAGGTCGATTGTAGTGTTTTCGAGGCGTGCGCTTTCCATTTGCGAGGCCATGGCACGTTTCCATATCAACTCATACAATTTTGCCTGGTCACTATCTAGACCGCGCAGTTGAGCAGGGGTTCGAGAAAAAGATGTTGGCCGAACGCATTCGTGGGCTTCTTGAGCATTTTTGGCCTTGGTTTTGTAAACGCGAGGGCTGTCTGGTAAATAATTTTTTCCGAAGTCACCTTCGATAGAGCTGCGTGCGTCTGCGATTGCTTCACCGGCCATATCAACGCCATCTGTCCGCATATAAGTGATCAGACCCGTGGTTTCGCCACCTATATCAATGCCTTCATAGAGTCGCTGTGCCGTGCGCATGGTGCGTTGTGCATTAAAGCCAAGTTTACGCGCGGCTTCCTGCTGCATTGTCGATGTTGTAAATGGCGCTGGCGGGTTGCGCTTGGCGGGTTTGGCTTCGACAGAAGCGACGGTGAAGTTTGCGGCTTCTACAGCATTTTTCGCAGCGATGGCCATGTCTTCATTAGCGAGAGAGAATTTCGTGAGCTTCTCACCCTGATGAACAACTAACCGTGCTTTGAACGGGTTGCCACCTCCCGCTTTAGCCTCGGCATCAACACTCCAATATTCACGCGGTTCAAATTTCTCTATTTCAATTTCGCGTTGGCAAATAATACGCAAAGCCACGGATTGCACGCGTCCGGCAGAACGAGAGCCAGGTAGTTTGCGCCACAAAACAGGAGACAGGGTGAAGCCCACCAGATAATCAAGGGCGCGACGGGCCAAATAGGCATCCACTAGATCCTGATCAAGCTCACGTGGCGCAGCGATGGCTTCTTGCACTGCCTTTTTGGTAATCGCATTAAAAGCAACCCGGTCGATCTTGATGTCTTTAAGGGCTTTCTTTTGTTTCAACACATCAAGAATATGCCAGGAAATGGCTTCCCCTTCGCGATCCGGGTCGGTGGCAAGGATCAGCTTGTCAGCATCTTTAACAAGACTGGCAATTTCATTCATGCGTTTCTTAGAGCTGGTGTCCATCTCCCAGGTCATTGCAAACCCATCATCGGGTTGAACAGAACCATCTTTCGAGGGCAGATCTCGAATATGACCGTAAGAGGCGAGTACTTTATAATTAGAACCCAAATATTTGTTGATAGTTTTAGCCTTGGACGGCGACTCAACGATGACAACCTGCATGAACGCTTTTCCTGTGGGCGAGGGCAAATTTTGCTCCGGTAGGGGCGAGGGGGTACACAGATATCGCGCTACAAATCAAGGGGGAATGAAAAAAATGTTGAAAATCAAGAAGGTAGAATTGATCTATCGCCATTATCATGTGGTCCGTAATGGATCAAGTTAGCCAGCTTTACGGTTTCCGCTTAAAAACCGCTTACGACCGCCCTTCTCGGTTTCGGGGGTGTCACTGATCTTTTCAGCTAAATCTTCAAGCTTCCTGACCGCTTCTTCAGGGTTGGCTGAATCTGGCACGACTAGCCCCATGGAAAATACGACTTTTGCGGCCTCTTCTACGCTCATTGAGAGAATATGGAGATTGGATCGTGGGACGAATATCAAAAACCCTGATGTGGGATTGGGCACAGTGGGAACGAATATACTTACTAGGTCATTGCCTTCTCCATTGAGCTTTTCCTTAACTTCGCCTCTAGCTGATCCAACTACGAAAGACATTGCCCATAAGCCTGGCCTTGGATATTCCACCAAAGCTACTTCTTTGAAGGAGCGGTCTGACTGTTGGAGAGCAGTTTCAAAGACATTTTTAAAGAAACGATAGAGATTGCGAACCACCGGGACAGAATCTACGATATTTTCCCAGAACTTGATAATAGCGCCGCCAATGAAGTTTCTGGTAAGGGCACCTAGAAAAATCAAGCCAAGAACCGCCACAACAACACCAAATAGAGGAATTGCCTGCAAAACCTTTTCAACATTGCTCCCGCCATCGGGAAGCCAGTTTTTAACGAAGGTATCCAGTCGGCGCAGCGGACCATTGATAAACCACCATATGATAGCGGCAGTGATCCCGATTGGAGCGGTGATAACAACGCCGGCAAGAAAATTTGCCCTGATGCGGCTGCCAAAGCTTGGGCGGTTCGGCTTGATCAAAGGGTCACCCTGCAGGCCTCCTAACGTACTATCGTTGGGGTTAGCAGAAGTTTTTTCATCTGATTCTGAAAATTTCTTGTCGGCCATGCCGTTATGTTCCCAAATGCCATCTACGCTTGCGACGAAAGCGGGTTATTATCCCGAATTTCGCTTCGATTGTCGTCGGAGTGTCTTAGACTAATCTTAAATCGTTAACCATACCCTGCTGGACGCATTTCCTCTTAATGGAGCTGTGTTCATTTACCTGTCAAAAAGGTATTATTATAGTCACTAGAGTATCAAGTAAGACTGGATGAGGGCTATGAAAAGGCGGGTTTTCCTATTTTTGATCATACCAGTCGTCGGCGTTGCACTTTTTTTGACCGGGGCGATCCTGTTTCAGGATAATATTAGCCGATATTTGATCAATCCGCGCGTCCCTTACCAGGCGTTAACTCCGCCCCAGGCGCCAGATTATATTGATCAGAAAGCTTGGGCACTTTGGCCAGATCTGGCTGTTGGCGATGAAATCGGTCCCGGGGAAGTAGGTGAGGCGCAATTTCATAATAATAAAGCCGAAACCTTGTCTCCCACAAAATCTAGCCAGTTATTCAATGACAAAGCTTTTGAACTTGATGCGGACATTTTTTATATCCACGGGACGACTTATCATGGCAGAGCGCGCTGGAATGCTGCTATTAATGATCCGGATGCAGTTAGCGTCCTTCAGGACATTGCATTGCCAAATGAGATTGGGCCATTTGCGAAAATTGGGACCGTTTTTGCTCCTAGATATCGTCAAGCTACTTTGTTTGCCCGCTTTACTCATAAATATGCGGGTAACGCGGCCCGGTCATTGGCTTATGACGATATTCGTAATGCGTTCCGTCATTATTTAAATGTTGCAAACCCTGAACGTCTCTTGGTCCTTGTGGGGTATGATCAGGGAGGTCTCTATATCACAGGACTTTTGCAGGAATTCATAGCACGTGATCAGCGTTTGCAAGATCGGTTAGCCGCTGTCTATGTACTGCGTCACGGTGTTCCTGTTGGGTTTTTTAAAACCGATATTGTCAGTATCGTGCCATGTGAAAAACCGTATCAATCTGGATGCATGATATCCTACAATCCTTTTGAGCGTCATTTGCAAAAAGGAATTGATCATATCAAACAACGTAGCCTTGCTTTTGATGCAGACTTAAGATTACGTACAATCGCGGATGATTTGATGTTATGTGTAAACCCACTCTCATGGCGGATTGATGAGGATTATTCAGAAGCCAAGCACCATAAAGGGGCGGCATCTGCAAGCGGGTTGGTTCTAAATCAGGATCCGCCATTTATTAGTGAGAGTATCGGTGCTCAGTGTGAAAGCGGTGTTTTGCTGCTAGATCGCCCTTCTAAACGTTTTCTGAGAAGAAATCGCTGGTTTGGGAGACAATGGCGTGCACAACCTTTTAACCTTTTTTATGCAGATCTGCGTGAAGATGTATCACGACGTCTAGAATATCACCGACCTGTTCTTGCTGAAAGGTTTCGCCAGCTTGATCCAATTCCTATTGGTGATGCAGTTGAATTAATCGATAGCCCGATTAAGAAGGTTCCGAAATAATTTCGAAGGAAAATCTATGTCTCCGATTCGCAAGCTAGTTGTGCCTGTCGCCGGCCTTGGTACGCGCGTGTTACCCGCAACCAAAACGATCCCGAAGGAAATGCTCACAGTCGTGGACCGACCGCTGATTGATTACGTTGTGCAGGAAGCCTATGAGGCCGGTATAGAACACATCATCTTGGTGACCGGTCGGGGGAAAGGGGCGATAGAGGAATATTTCGATCACGCTTATGAGTTGGAAGCAACACTCAGTGAAAAAAAGAAAACAGCAATCCTTGATGATATCCTCAGTAGATTGCCTAAAGCTGGAATGGTTTCTTATACACGCCAACAAGCACCATTAGGGTTAGGACATGCGGTATGGTGTGCTCGTGACCTTGTTGGGGATCAGCCTTTCGCAGTGTCACTACCAGATGAAATTGTCCCGGGATCACCAGGCTTCTTGAAGCAAATGGTTGCAGCTTATGGTAATGCTGGTGGAAATTTTGTTGCGGTTGAGGAAGTCCCTCAGGAAGATACCAGCAAATATGGCGTGATCAACCCAACAGAGCGTAATGGCAAACTTGTTAAAATGTCCGGCATGGTTGAAAAACCGGCGCCGGAGGACGCGCCATCCAATATGCGGATCATTGGTCGCTATATTTTGCAACCGGATATTTTTTCGTTACTGGAAACACAAGAGCGCGGTGCTGGCGGGGAAATTCAATTAACCGACTCAATGAATAAACTTGCGGGGCAACAAGATTTTCACGCGGTGGTTTGTGACGGCGTTATTCAT
>CAZGVP010000118.1:0-6534 GCA_964529135.1 uncultured Caulobacterales bacterium
ATCATTCTTTGTCACTGCATGCACCCCCTCCCCTGATGCCCCCCAAGATAACCAAACAAGTGCACCATCAACGACACAAAAACCATTGGCAGCGCAACAAATAGCCACAGCAATCTATTTTGGCGGGCCAATCTATACAGCTATCGATAAAAATCCACGTGTTGAGGCGGTTGCCGTTCAAGAAAATACTATAATTGCGGTAGGCACACTAGAGACTCTGAAAACATATCAGTCCGAAACAACAACCATGGTAAACCTCAAGGGTGCTGCCATGTATCCAGGTATCACAGATTCACATGCCCATCTGATCGGTATTGGGCTGCGTGAGCTTACCCTTAATCTCGAAGGCACCGCATCAATTGCAGCCTTGGTTGAGACAATTAAAACCCAAACAGCAGATCTTCCAGAAGGCGAAACGCTTTATGGGCGAGGCTGGATTGAAACCGGTTGGCCAGAAGGTCGCTTTCCCAGTCGCGATGACCTGGATGTGGCTTCTCCCAACAACCCAGTTATTCTCGAACGCGCCGATGGCCATGCATCTGTTGTGAATTCGGCAGCGATTGCCAAAGCTGGCATTAACCGCGACACACCAGATCCTGTAGGCGGACGAATTGAAAAAGATGCAGATGGTCGCCCTACAGGCATGTTGATCGACTTGGCGCAGGCGCTGATTGAACCATTACTAAACGCGCCAAGCCCTGAACAAAAGCGCGAAGCCTATACGACCGGAGCAAAAGTATATGCTGCTTACGGATGGACTGGCATGCACAATATGTCTGTAGACCCAAACGACCTGGATTTACTAGAAACAATGGCCAGCAGCAACTCATCAGATGGCCAAAGCCAAATGCCTATCCGGGTATATAACTCCCTGGATGCCGAAGGCTTAGATGACTTGATTGAAACCGGCCCTCGCCGCGACAAAACCGGCCGCGTCATTACACGTGCCATTAAACTCTATGCAGACGGAGCGCTTGGTTCTCGCGGAGCAGCTCTATTTGATCCCTATACGGATCAATTAGAAACAAATGGCCTTGTGTTAATTGATTCAGACATTGCAGTTAATCACTTTCGTCGTGCACTTGGCGCAAACATTCAAGTCAACACCCACGCCATCGGCGACCGGGGCAATGCACTCGTGCTCGATTGGTATGAGCGTGCCTACCAAGATTGGGTCGGAGATGAGTTAGCGCTAACCTCCCCAAGGTTTCGTATTGAACATTCACAAATCGTTCGCCCATCCGATATTGAGCGCTTTAAAAACAACAACATAATTGCATCGATGCAGCCTTCGCATGCAATTGGCGATTTCCATTTTGCCCCTGCTCGCCTTGGCGATGCACGCCTACAAGGTGCATACGCATGGCGTAGCATGATTGATGCTGGCGTTATGATCGCCGCTGGATCTGATGCACCGGTAGAAAGAGGAGACCCGCGTATTGAATTTTATGCTGCTGTTTCGCGTCGTGACCTTGAGGGATTCCAGGGAGATGATTGGCATCCTGAAGAAGCGGTAACCCGTCAAGAGGCTTTAAAAATGTTCACAATCTGGCCTGCTTTTGCTTCCTTTCAGGAAGATAAACTTGGCACTATTGAAGCCGGGAAACGCGCCGATTTCACAGTTTTCTCACAAGATATTATGGAAATTCCACCTGCTGATATTTTAAATGTGGAGACCGTTATGACAATTGTTGATGGATTAGTTATTTATGATGGAACTCAATAGGAAAAATTCGCTCTACACAGCAAATAGCTGATCCATATCCCGGAACGTTTTGAACTCCAGCGCGTTCCCTGCAGGATCACGCACAAAAAATGTCCCTTGCTCTCCTGCCTCTCCTGTAAATCTGGTTTTTGGCTCAAGCAGAAATGCCAGGCCAAACTTCTTGAAGCGGTCCGCGAGAGCCTCCCAGTCATTCCATTTTAAGACCATCCCGAAATGACGCACCGGTATTGTATCACCATCAACCTGATTGTTGCTATCAGGCTTCAACTCATCTAGGGCCAAATGCGTTACCAATTGATGCCCAAAAAAATCAAAATCAATCCAGGCTTCAGATGAACGCCCAACTGAACAACCCAGGATTTCATGATAAAAATTCTTGGCCGCTGCCGAATTATCTACTGGGATTGCTAGATGGAATGGCTGTAATTGCATTTTTGGGCTTGCGGTGTGTTTTTTCATATACCCTTTGTTAACAAACATAACTTTGAAAGCAAAGGTGATTTACCTGCAGCAGTGGTTGATGTATTAGCTTGGTTTATCGCTCTGGAGCCAGAATTGAATGACTGAAGAAGTAACATATGAAAAGCCCAACAAATTTATCGGGCTGGCAGACGGTTTTTACGTTGCTCCACAATTGGAGGACGCTGATATAGAATTAGCGAAAAATCTCGGTATAAAGCTGATAATTTCCAACCGCCCGGATCATGAAGAAGTAGGTCAACCTTTGAATGCTGATTTAGAAAAGCGTGCGCATACAGCCGGCATTCGTTTCGTACATATTCCTGTGGATAGCCGAGGGATTGGCCGCCATCATATGGATGACTTTAAAGAGGCTTTAAAAGATGAAAAAGGCCCTGTGCTCGCATTTTGCCGCAGTGGTACAAGATCCACAACATTGCGTGCCTTTGTACGAGCAAGCGAAGGGGATGTAATCTCTGATATTGTTCGCCAGGCATCTGATGCAGGCTACGAGCTTTACACAATTGTTCCGCGACTCGAAGCAGTGGTGCCCGAGAAACGGCGCTCAAAATAAAAACATTCAGAATGCACCCATTTGTGATTTGCCCTGAGATTGACAAATCGAAGGCAGGTTCTTTACCCAATTTGCACCTTAACAAATACATGGAAAATCCAATGTTCACTTCTTTATCAAGCAAATCC
This sequence comes from uncultured Caulobacterales bacterium, assembly GCA_964529135.1. Lineage (GTDB taxonomy): Bacteria > Pseudomonadota > Alphaproteobacteria > Caulobacterales > Parvularculaceae > CALLPQ01. Next base: position 2,888 of record CAZGVP010000118.1, read on the forward strand.
TTTATCGTTCTCGTTAGCTTTTTGGCTATTGCAGGCTGTTCAGAATCAAAAACACCAGAAACAGTTACGGAAGTTGCACCCGAGGTAATACGCAAAGCCACACCACCTTCTGAAGTAAACACACAAGAAGCGATTTTTGTTGCAAAAGGCACCTTTACCGGACTCAGTAATCACATCACTACCGGCAGCATCAATATCATCCTCAATGGCAATCAATTTCAGTTGGTCCTTGACGACGACTTCAGCCTTGATGGCGCGCCTGACCCAACACTCGCATTCGGTAACGGTAAATATCTTGAAAGCACAAATTTTTCAAAATTGAACCAGTTAAGCGGAAAACAAATTTATGATCTTCCCTCCTCTATTGACCCTATGATCTATACGGAAGTTTATGTTTGGTGTAACGAAGCAAATGTCCCACTGGGTGTTGCTAAACTTGAAATAACCCCAAACGAAGAAGCACTCGATGACACATATGGGTCTTAAAAAAACACCTTAGTTTTACCTGAAGCGTGTTTTCATAATGTTGAATTAAAAAATGCTCCAGGTTTATTACTGGTCACGAATTCGCATTCAAAAATCGTTCACGCTTTTGTGAATTTTCTCTAATATAAAAATTCAGCCTCATCGGGGACCCTGGAGAAGGCAATCTTTGCACCAAGATAATTAAGATCAAGCCCCTGTTGCCCGGCAAGCATTACATGTTTCTTCCAAGGGGGGTGTTTGGAGGGTCCTTCATTTATAGCTCTTCCAAGCCGCGAGAGACGGCCATCTTGATCGGAATTAAGAAGGTCGATCGCACGCCATAAGCGGGTCTTTTTATCAGTGCTCGCAAGCTCATCTGCGGCATGAAAAAGATCACCTTGTTTTTGTGCCGGATCGCCTTCCTGACACAAGTTATGTAAATAAACAGTTACAGAAGCCAGCCGAATTTTTGCATGTGATGTAGCACTAGAATTCACCAATTGATCTATACAATCCAGCCATATTAGATTTAATTTTTCCAAGAACACAAAACTGTCTTGCACTGGCGGAAACTTGACAGTCGCATCGTTTCGCAACCCCGTTTGCCCATCATTTCGCCGCTGTTGAATAGAAAGACTAAGCGATCCAGCATATGAATTGTAGTGACGTAGACGACTCGCCGCCTTTAAAAGCAGGGCGCGCGCGACTACCCTTGCCGTCTTTGAACTTTCATGGCCAGAGGTTAAAACACGGCTATGGCCAATCATCGTTTTTTTTACAGGCGGTTCTTCAGTTTCATAACCATGTAATTGATACCAAAACCGCTCGCCCTGTACTGATCCCCATATAGCCCTCGCCTGCTTCGGCGCAATATTCCATAAATCAGTAAACGTATGAACACCTGCCTTTACTAATCGCTCTTTTACCCCTCGCCCCACTCCGGGAATCTCACATACATCCATCTTTGCAAAACGGCGTGGCAAATCTGAAGTTGGTAAAAGGGTAATACCGTCGGGCTTATGACTTTCCGCCGCCAACTTGGCAAGAAGTGGACTCGCCGCCACTCCAATGGAAGAACGCAATGCTGGACCAACATTAGCACTCAATCCTGCCTTTATTTGTTTTGCCATTTTTCGAGCGCCCAATAGCGTCTGTTCAGCTGCACCAACATGAAATGCAGCCTCATCAATAGAGTAGATTTTTTTCAGCGGTAAATGTCGATCGAGCTCAGCCATAATCTCGCGATGAACAGCCACATATCGATCATGACGTGCATATCGAACAGCAATCTCAGGACACAGATGACGAGCTTCTCGCACAGAAGTACCACGTCTTATACCGTAATGCCTAGCCTCATAACTAACAGCAATTGCACTCGTATATTCCGACTTTAAAGGAGCCACCAATACAGGACACCCCATCAGCGCCGGATCATCATGTTGCTCTACGCTGGCAAAATAGGCATTAAAATCGATAAACAAATATCGAAACAAGCAGGTCACATGTTGCCCCATTTTCTGTTGATACAGAAAAAGAACATAAAGTGAACATAAGGTTATGGCAAGCGATCAACTTCCAACTTGTATGATGCCCCATGACCAGTGTCGCGATGACTTAAATAATTACCCATTTTAACTCATCTAATTCGTGACAATGAGGAATACAATTTCAAGGGTCACGCTTTTGTGAATGAATAATTTCCAAACAATGTCGAGCCAAACCATGTTGCTCACAACAGCATCACGAAACCGTAAATCAATAATTGAACACCTCCTAAAGCGAGGCGCTTTTTTATCTCATTGTTTTTAATGGATTATTTTTAATAATTATCCGTGATTAATTGCGCTCTTCTCATTTGTTAATCGGAGGGAATCGCAAATGACACGCAACTATTGTGATCTCTGCGAATTCAATTTCATTTTTGAACCAATAGGCAACCACAACCGACAAAGTTGAGTAACCGGCATGCAAGTCCGGAGGCATCAATCTCAACTCAGTAAGTAGAGCATTCTTAATTGTGTTCGGCTGACATATAAGGAAAATCAAAATGGGCACCCCCACCTCTCTATCGCAAGCGAAGACCCGGATGCATTTGCTTAAAGCTTCAGTATCGTGTGTCGCGCTCCTCGGCATTACACACGGCGTTAGTGCGCAGACAGTAATTACGTCAGATCCAGCTACACTTAACAATTCAATGACTATTGATGCAGGTGCAGGTAACGAGGCTCCTGGTATCGTTGTTGTGGGCGAAACTGACGGCACTCTTCTTGATATTCAAAATAGCGGGCTCATTCAGGGACGCGGGAATGCTGACGCCGGTCTTGCCGCTGCAGGCGACGGTATCCGTCTTGAGCGTATGCGCGTTGGTGGAGCGCTAGACGCAACTACAACAAGTTTATTCACAGGCTCAATCACTAACTCAGGCACAATCGCTTCTGAAGGGGCAAACGGAACAGTGGCTGGCTTCCGTGCTGTGAACGGCGTTTCTTTCCAGGGGACACTGAGCAACTCAGGTACAATCTTCGGTATTCAAAACGGTGTTTACTTCGGTAACGCAACCCCAGCAGGCGGTGCTGACCACACGGGCGGCGTCGTTAATAACCTTGCTGGCGGTGTTATCTCTTCTGACAGCCGTGCATTCAACATTGATGGCCTTGGCCTGACATTGAACAATGCAGGGTCCATCCTCGGAACTGGAAACCAGCGTAACGGGACGGTTTACTCAGATGGTACGGCTCAAAACTTCACAGTAAATAACTCTGGAGTAATCGATGCTGGCGAAGGCTTCGACGGATCTGGGTTTGCTGCTGAGATTGGTTCAGATGGTAATACATTTACCTTCGACAACTCTGGTAACATTATTGGCCGCGGACAAGGCATTTTCAGTGATGGTTTCCGCGTTGGCAATGGTGGCAATATCGGTCTTGCGACAGTGAGCATTACCAACTCTGGGACAATCAGCTCTGAAAGCACAGGTTCTGGCGCTGTATCAGGTCTACGGTTTGTCAATGGTGTAAGCTTTGCTGGCACGATTGATAACTCAGGTACAATCTCCGGTGTTCAAAACGGTGTTTACTTCGGTAACCCGGTTGATGGTGCCGGTGCTGACCATTCAAATGGTACATTCAATAACCTTGCTGGCGGTGTTATCTCTTCTGACAGCCGTGCATTCAACATTGATG
>CAZGVP010000118.1:6634-8291 GCA_964529135.1 uncultured Caulobacterales bacterium
CCATCCTCGGAACTGGAAACCAGCGTAACGGGACGGTTTACTCAGATGGTACGGCAGACAATTACATCCTGAACAATCTTTCGGGTGGTATAATCGATGCTGGTGCAGGAAACCAGGGATCAGGTATCTCTTTGCAATCCGGTATTGCTGATGGTGATATCCGTACGATCTCTATTTCCAACGCCGGCCTGATTGCAGGTCGTGGTGCTGCATTGCCTTCAGGTGAGGCTGCGGGCCTGCGAATATTCAATGGAGCTGGCGCAGGAACGAGCGTTACAATTAATGGCGATATCGTCAATACAGGCACGATCTCTTCAGAAACCTCCGCTGCCGTTCTAATTGAAAATGTTGACTTCACGGGAACATTCACCAATTCAGGAATCCTTGAGGGAGCAACGGCATTTGATGCTATAACTGCACTGCGTGCAGTTACATTTGTGCAAGCAGGTGGCGCATTAAACGGTAACTTCCTTGGCTCATCACAAACTGACAGTTTCACATTCGCACAAGGCTCATCTACTCTTGCAGGATCGATCCTTGGCGATGTCACAACTACAGTGGCTTCTGATGCGAACGTATCTGTTTCAGGTATCCAGAGCATTGAAGGAAACTTGTTCTCCACCGGTACGCTGAACTTAGTACTAGGTACTGACAGCCTGTCTGTTATTGGCAATACTACTTTTGGCACGAACAGTATCGTAAATGTGTCAACACCAGATGACATTACGACAATAGCTCTTGCTACGCCGATTAACGTAATCTCTGAAACAGGTGTATTTACAGATAACGGACTAACCGTAAATGTACTCGACGATGATTTCCTCGTTGATTACACTGTTGCCCTTGGTAGCGTTACAGTAACTGCGAATGCAACTGATCTGGGTGCAGTTTCAACCGATACTAACGTCTCAGTATTCGGTGGCGCACTAACAACTGCATTCGCTGCCGGTACTCTCGATAACATCGTTGCAAACTCATTGAATGACGTAACAGGCACAGCGGAATTTGAAGCTTCTGCTGTATCCTTGTTACCAGCCATCAATGAAGGTGTGACCCGGGAAGTATTCGAGAGCCACAGCTTGGCCGATCAGTTCATTGAACGCCGCCTCGAATCCGATGCAGCACGCGGTGTCTGGATCCAAGGCTTTGGCCGCGTTGCTAACCGTGACGCAGACAACACAAGCGTTACCGGATATGATGCAAATGCTTTTGGTGTATCACTTGGTGTGGATAGTAAGGTCAGCGACGCACTGACTATTGGTGCAGCATTCAACTATGCCAATATCTCTATCGATACTGAAGGAGCATCTAATGAAGAAACCGATATCGACAGCTACCAGATTTCTGCATACGCAGGAATTAATAGCGGATCGGTATTCATCAATAGCCAAGTTGGATATGTATTTGGTAATGGGCAATCGCAACGAACCGCTGTTTCCGATACTATTGATGCAGAGTTTGATGTCACAGGATTCACAGCATCAGCGACAACAGGTTACGCAATTGAAAATGGTACATGGGTTATCACCCCACTTGCCGGTCTTCGTTTTGCCTCCCTGTCGCAAGATGATTTCTCTGAAACTGGTGGTCTCAATCTCTCTATCACATCCGATAACGTACAATACCTTGATGCAAAAATAGGTGCTGACTTTACAGG
>CAZGVP010000119.1:0-8268 GCA_964529135.1 uncultured Caulobacterales bacterium
TGCAGACCTCACGAGTGTCGATGTAGAGAATCTTCAAATGACGGCGTTTGGCGGTGTCGTTACGGCAGATCCATTCAGCTTCCATACAGACATTAGATTCAAGCCGACCAACCCAATACCCTTCTGGCTTCTGCTTAGCCGCAAGCCACTCCGCGGCGCCACCAATTGCCCCAGACAACTGATTATCAAAATTAGACCGGGTTGCAGTTCGGGGTTTTTCTCCCTGATTTGCATTGGTAGGGGCAGTTTCATCAAACATGAGCATTGCATTCTTGTAAGCTAAAATTTCAATTAACTTTATATCTGCTGTAGCAGCAACACTCAAATACCCATTTGATTAATATGTTTTACCGGCATATAGCGCACCAAAGGCCAGGCTTCATGATATATTCATATAGGCGAATTTTATCAGGGTTTTTCTATCATTAGTCGCGTTACCTGAAGGTGGCCAGAGCGCATAGCATCGTGACGTTCAGCCCAAAGGGCAGCATAGTTTCCCATCAACCCTAACAAGGTTGCACGCTGACGGTTATCGCCAACATCGCTCAATATTTGCCACGCATAGCGCCATCCGGCCCACCCCCTGGCCACCAAAGGTAGATATTGGCTGGTCTCGTCCATAGTTGAAACAACTAAAAGCCCCGCCCCTTCAATCAAATTCTCATACTCTGCTGCTTGACGTAACGTTCCCTGCCATGGCGCAGCAAAAGCAGATTTCAGTCGCACATTTTTACGAAGGCAGGTAAAATCTACAATTACCGCTTTAGCACCCGGTTTCATTTTTTCCGCCAGCAGACGCATCAATTGCGCCGGCTCTACCTCGTGATGCAATTCAAAAAGCATAATAGCACCATCGAAAACCGGTTTGCCAATACGCTGTCTTACTTTTGTGTAATCTTGAATATTTCCATTACGTACCTTGCTTATATTGCGCGTAAACCCTGAGATTGACCATTTTGTCCCCGCACTCAAATCCCGAAGGACCGCGCCACGTTCTGCACCAAAGAGCCCGACTTTTGCTTTTGAATCGATCATTAACGATCGGGCGAGATGCAATGTCCATGCTGGTGACCCCGGCATGGTTCTCCCTGGTCCCCAAACGGATTCTGCAACAAAATCTGCACGGTCAGTCATCGTACTCAGAGATTTTGCTGCCCCTGGCTTTAAGAGAACCACCCGCCGCTCAAGTGCTGGATCAAACCCATACCCTTCCCACCACGCATAAAAACGCCGCCCGACATAGCTGAGCTTCGGCGTAATCCCCGGCAATCGCAGGTTAGCATGTCTTTTATGGGCGTGCATTTAAACTGTGAACCATCATCTTCCCTTTTGAACCATGACGATTTATGGCTACTATTTCGTTAACAAGTCACACTAATATTTGCAGCATTCAACCGTAAGTATATAATTTTATTATAATATTTTTTGAATACGTTTTCGCATCATCGGCAATAATTCAGCCTCAAACCATGGGTTTTTCCTCAGCCAGCCAGTATTGCGCCACGAGGGGTGGGGAGTTGGGATATAAAGTGGTCCGTAATTCTGCCAATTAGCGACCGTTTGCGTGAGCGTTTTTGCTGGTTTTTCCAGATGCCAATTTTGGGCATATCCACCCACGAGAAGAATCAACTCAAATTGATCTAGTTGCTCTATCAACGCCGCACGCCACGTCACTGCGCACCGTTTGAGTGGCGGCAAATCCCCACCCTTGTCATCATTGCCAGGAAAACAAAACCCCATGGGAATAATAGCGATACGCCTTTTATCATAGAAAACATCATCATCGACTCCCATCCACTGGCGCAACCGATCACCTGATGGATCAGTAAAGGGCTTGCCGCTTTTATGCACGCGCGCACCTGGCGCCTGCCCAAAAATGCCAATGCGTGCGGTCGCTGAAACTTGCAAGACAGGTCGTGGCTCGTGGGATATCTGATCTGCACACAGAGTGCAATTACGAATATCTTTGACGAGAAAATCCAGTGCACTAGTCATCTTTAGATAAATGTTTTAACTTACAGGCATTTAATTCCCAATTTTGCCCATCGAAGGCGCGGATCGCAATTGATGAAAACTGTTCGCGATCCATACACCTCAAATTCAACGAATAGCCATCAGGATTTGATCGCGGAACATAAAATGGCTTTACACCGCAATGCTTGCAAAATGTGTGTTGCGCAACACTCGTATTAAATGTGTAGGTAGTGATATCATTTTTTCCGGATGTAATCTCAAATTTAGAGGCCGGGACAATCACATGCTGGAAGCCAATTTTCTCACATATAGAACAATTGCATTCTTTAGCATCAATTTCATCAGGCAGCTGCGCACAAAACTGCACCTTGCCGCAATGGCAGGCTCCGGTCTTAGGAGAGAGTTTTTGTGTATTCATAATTATACCAGCTTAGCTGAATATATCGATAAATCCAGCATCAAAAATGGGTTAGCCTGCGCCAGGCCAAAAAGAGATCGTGGCACAAGATACCCCTCCACCATATGATGAGCGTTATATTGGCCAATTATTCAGGGCAAAAACAACCAATGAAATGCAGTTTAACTCAGAGCACATAAAACGGACAAGGTGTAACTATTAACTTTATACGCCCCTTAATAACAACCCGCAGATCAGTTAGGTTTTACTAAACCGCTTCATCCCTTATTGCATTTCCATCTCGAGTAGCTTTAACAAGCCATTTTTCCAATATCTTTGTCAGCTTTAGTAAATTTATAGGCTTAGCAATATAGTCATCCATCCCGATACTTAAAAAATTATCCCGGTCAGTATTTAAAGCATGTGCAGTTAAAGCAATTATTGGGGTCGGTGGCAAATCATTCGCTTGCTCATATTTCCTTATCGCTTTTGTTGCATCAATGCCATCCATAACCGGCATAGAAATATCCATTAATATCAAGTCAAATTCATCTTTACGGTAAGTATTGTAAGCTACACTCCCATTTTCAACAAATATGATATCATATAATTCAGTATCAATCATATGTTCAATTACAAGCTGGTTAATATTATTATCTTCTGCAATGAGCAATCTAGGTATCTTCGAGTTTTCGGGTGAAGAAGCTTTGTTCGTACAAACCTCCCCTCCAGGCATTATCTCTGCCAAGCCCTCAATACTTTGGTCAAGCAATATTTGTAATATCACTTTTTCCAAAACCGCAACACGCACTGGTTTTGATAATTGTTCAGCAATATTAAATTGAGAAAATGCCTCAGACGTACTCACTTCATCAATAGAAGATAGAACCGTAATAGGTGGATGATTTTGACCCAATGATTCTTGAAGGGATTTTAGTACTGCAACACCGTTCATTATTGGCATTTGATAATCCAAAAGGACCATGTCAAATTGATCGTTCATACTATGGGCATTTTGAACAACGCCTAAAGCATCCTCACCAGTAGCAACAACATGAACATCAGCACCACGTATAGAAAGTTGTTCCTTGAGAACCTTTCTTGTAATCTCATTGTCATCAATAACTAGTATTTTGAAAGCAGATAAATCTGACTTCAAAGCAGTTTTTCTTTCCGATTGAGGCACATTATCCATAGTCAATTCAATAGTGAAACTCGATCCTTTTCCATAAATTGACTCCGCAATGATATGGCCACCCATTAATTTAACGATATCTCGAGTAATAGAAAGACCTAATCCAGTACCGCCGTAATTACGAGTTGTTGAATTTTCTGCTTGGGTAAATGCGTCAAAAATAGTTTCCAGTTTATCTTGAACAATACCAATACCGGTGTCCTGAATTTTGATTGATAATTCGGTTTTCAAGTCACCCTCTTTACCGCTTATATCAATCAAAACATGGCCTTTGGATGTAAACTTAATTGCATTCCCTATGATATTTGTAAGGACTTGTCGAAATCTGTTCGCATCACCAAGAATATATTGAGGCAGGTTTGGTTGAATCCGAACGATGAGTTCAATAGCTTTGTTTCGTGCTGTTACACCGAGCAATGTCGCAATGTCTTCAACCGCTTCAACCATATCAAATGGCTCAACATCAAGTTCCAGTTTACCTGCTTCAATTTTTGAAAAATCCAATATATCATTAATGATTGTTAAAAGGTTAAGTCCCGAATTTTTAATCGTACTCGCGTATAGCTTCTGCTTTTCCGTTAATTGCGTCAAAGTAAGCAATTCCGCCATCCCTATTACACCATTCATTGGTGTACGTATCTCGTGACTCATGTTTGCAAGAAATACAGATTTTGTGTTATCTGCTGCTACAGCGATTTCCTTTGTAATTCGCAATTCTTCCGTTCTTTCGTCAACACGTGTTTCAAGGTCTCCCATCGCAGTTTTCATTGCTGCAATTTTACCAGTTTTATACAAAAGAATACCGACACCAATGGCAAGGCTAACAGAGAGAATCATTAACAAGCTGTTTAACCGATGAGCATAATAATGTGAGTTGCCATCGAGCATCACCAATTCATGGAAAATACTCTCAGTAAGCGATGGAATTTCTGATTGAATGATTGCATCAAGGCTCTCTGTCGACTTAGATTTAGCCATACGGACCAAGTCAACATGTAACCCTAGCTTTCCTATAACATCAAATGCCCTACTTTGTTTTTGCCCAAGTGATTCAATGTGAGTGTTTAATTTTTTAACGTCTACATTCACGTCAACAGAATCATTGAGCAACTGTTTCGCATAAATATTATAAATAGCGAAATAGACATTGCGATTTTCGGCGCTAATATTTTCGTTATTTGACTCTACCCCTAATTCCAAAAGTAATTTTTTTGAATACAAATCGCTATTTCGTAGTATTGATAATTCCGATTTGAATTTTTCAATATGTTGAGTTCTTTTATTTTCAGCTATGTTGTATTTTTTAAACAATTCTTCAAATTTTGCATGTTCCCAGTATGCGTTTTTTTGCGCATCAAGATAAAGCGTATCCAATCCATTTCTAACTGTTGAATGGACCTTATTGAGATTAGTATAACTCCATCGCGCACCATTAGCGACCATCAATATTTCTTTGGATAGAGCTGCCTCAAGCATCATTTGTTCATTCAAGAGTTCGATATATGGCTTATAGTGAATATTATTCTTGCTGCCATTGAGTACGACCAACGCTCCTGCGCCAAGCGTGATAACTAAAATCAAAACATAATATATATTTAGAGATTTTTTCATCACGGAAGTTTTTTCCCTGTTACAGGGGAATTTTTTTCACTATCTGTTAGGGCCTTTAAGAACGCAACAATTTTTGTGCGTTCATCAACTTCTAATTGTCGTCCTAACTGATAATAAGCCATTAATTCAACAATAGCCTCTAATGTATCGATCGAACCATCATGAAGATATGGCGCGGTTTTCTCAATGTTTCTAAGTGATGGAACTTTAAAGAAATTTTTATCACTCTCGTTATGAGTAACATTGAAACGACCAGCATCAGAATTATCGCTTTCACCGTCGTAATACTCGGTAAATACACCTAATTTTTGGTACATACTACCTCCCAAAAGAGGCCCCTGATGACAGGACGCACACCCGATCTCTACAAACAAAGATGCGCCCTCTTGCTCTTCAACGCTCAAGGCACCAACATCGCTTGCCAAAAATTTATCAAAAGAAGAATTTGCATAAACCAAAGAACGCTCGAATGTTGAGATTGCATCCTTGATATCATCAACATGAGGGGCGCTATTATAAATCTCTTTAAATTGATCATTATAGTGAGATAAGGATTGTAATTTCCTTTCTATAGTCGGCCAATTATTGCCCATTTCATCAGGATGCTTAATTGGGCCATCCATTTGCAGTTCCAAAGTTGAGGCGCGACCATCCCAAAATTGAGAAATCTGCTCACCAACATATAGTACGCTAGGGCTATTTCTCGAAGACGGGCGCCCGGAAACACCTATTGATCTTGCGCGAGCATCAGCACCGCCGTTTGAAATATTGTGGCAACTAGCACAACTCACAGAACCATTTGATGACAATACTGGATCGTGAAATAGGCGCCTTCCTAATTCGACTTTTCTCGTATCCAGGATCGGTTGCTCCAACTTGGGAGAAAAATAAAACTCTAAAAATTTTGGAGTGATTACTGGCACGAGTTTTGACGATACAGGACTATCATCCGCTGACGCCATATCTAGCATAAATGCTAGTATGAAAATCGTAATGATTGAATTGCACTTGGAGTTGAAGGACACCGCATTCCCCATGCCATATTGAATGCAGATAATACTCAGTATAACCTTAAGGTTTTGTTTCAGAAATTATGAATGGCATCTTTGCACCAAAATGCCACTACCACTTGTTCCATTATGAAACAATAAATAGATTTTTTTCAGGCTAGGCATCCATAGATGCGCCACCCCTCTTGCAAGGCTGGCGCAACCGCAAATCAATTAAGGTTAGGCATTAGGAACAACACAAACACAAATGCGTGTTCAGTCGTTAAGAAAGAATACACGCAGGAAATAAACAATCAATTCAGGATTACCCGTGCAAATTCACAATATCAGCAGTAACCCCTAAGACTTGACGGACCGTTTCAACAATTTGTGGTGCATTTAGACGCGCCTGGTCATACATCTTCATTGGCGCATCCTGATCCTGGAAAATATCCGGCAAAGTTAGCGTGCGAATTTTCAAACCATTATCCATGGCACCGACGCTGGCCAGGTGATGCATAACAATAGCACCAAAACCACAGATCGACCCTTCTTCAACCGTGATCAGAACCTCATGCTCTCGGGCCAAACGCTCCACCAAATCAGTATCAATCGGTTTTGCAAAGCGGGCATCAGCCACTGTAGTAGAAAGCCCTTGCACTTCCAGCATATCCGCCGCCTTCAACGCTTCAGTCAGACGACCGCCATAAGACAGGATCGCAATTTTCGTTCCTTCACGCACAATACGCCCTTTACCAATGTCGAGGTGCTTGCCAATATCCGGCATATCAACGCCAGCGCCTTCACCGCGCGGATAGCGAAACGCAATAGGGCCATCATCATAACCCACAGCCGTTGAAGTCATATGAACAAGTTCGGCTTCATCTCCAGCAGCCATCAGAACCATGTTTGGCAAGCAACCAAGATATGCGATATCAAACGCACCTGCATGAGTTTGGCCATCAGAACCAACAAGCCCTGCCCGATCCATCGGAATGCGAACCGGCAAATTCTGGATTGCAATATCATGCACCACGGAATCGTAAGCACGCTGCAGAAATGTCGAGTAGATCGCAGCAAATGGCTTCATGCCATCGGCTGCCATCCCTGCCGCAAATGTCACCGCATGTTGCTCGGCAATGCCCACATCGTAACAACGGTCGGGGTAAACATCAGCAAACATATCAAGGCTGGTACCTGACGGCATCGCGGCTGTAATACCGACAATCTTATCATCAGTTTCAGCTTCCTTGATCAATGTTTTGGCAAAAACTTTCTGATAAGCAGGCGCATTTGGCGTGCCTTTGCTTTGCTTACCGGAAACAACATCAAATTTGGCAACGCCATGATATTTATCATAAGCTTCTTCCGCCGGACCATAGCCCTTGCCTTTTTTGGTCACCACATGAACCAATACAGGACCGTCTTTCATATCGCGGGCATTTTCAAGAACCGGAATCAAGTGATCAAGATTATGACCATCAATCGGCCCGACATAATAACAACCCAACTCCTCAAACAGCGTACCACCGGTCACCATGCCGCGACCATATTCTTCTGCCTTGCGTAATTGTTTGTACACAGCATTAGGCAAGCGTTTGCCTAGCTGTTTAGAAAATGAACGGAACCCCTGATAAACGCCAGAAGAGGAAGCGCGCGCAAGATAGGCACTCATGGCACCAACGGGCGGTGCAATCGACATATCATTGTCGTTCAGGATTACGATCAATTTAGAACCAAGATGCCCGGCATTATTGAGAGCTTCATAAGCCATACCAGCCGACATGGAGCCATCACCAATGACAGCAATCGCATGATTAGCTTTGCCCTGGTGGTCGCGTGCACGGGCGAACCCGAGCGCCGCTGAAATGGACGTGGCCGCATGAGCCGCACCGAACGGATCATATTCACTCTCGCTGCGCTTAGTGAAGCCAGACAAGCCGCCGCCGCTACGCAAGGTGCGGATGCGGTCGCGCCGTTCGGTCAGGATCTTGTGCGGGTAACATTGGTGGCCAACATCCCACACCAGCTTGTCACGCGGGGTGTCAAACACGGCATGGATGGCGACCGACAATTCCACGACCCCAAGCGATGACCCAAGG
>CAZGVP010000120.1:0-8264 GCA_964529135.1 uncultured Caulobacterales bacterium
GTCAGGATCTTGACTATTTTCATTTCTGTTTAGCCCTTGATTTTTTTCGTGTAGGTTTTATAGGCTCTGGGCCCCTTGCAGATGCCATCAGCGTAAACGCCCGCTCGAGATCCGTCAAAAGGTCTGAGGTATCTTCAAGTCCGGCATGGAACCGCAAAAGTGGGCCTTCGTGTTTCCATGGCACAGCAGTGCGATTCTTCTCTGGTCTACTGTGTATACATAAGCTCTCGAAGCCGCCCCAGGAAAAACCCATTCCAAAAAGCCTTAGCGCATTGAAGAAAGTCTTCAAGCTCTTTTCATCGACAGGTTTCAAGATGACGCTGAATAGGCCGCATGAACCAGTGAAATCCCGTTTCCAAATGGCATGACCAGGGCAAGATTTCATTGCCGGGTGTAATACGGTTTCAACTTCTGCGCGTTTTGCTAACCATTTAGCGAGCTTCAAACCGGTTTCCTGATGACGTTCAAGGCGAGCGGCAAGAGTTCGTAACCCTCGTAATGCCAACCATGCATCATCGGCAGATGTGTTTGCACCGATAGCGAGAAGTGAGTAATAAATTTTTTCGGCCGTTTCATCATCCGCAGATGTAATGGTCCCAATTAAACAGTCTGAATGGCCTACAATATATTTGGTCGCGGCTTGCACGCTAACATGTGCACCAAGAGATAAAGGCTTTAGAAAATATCCAGCGCTCCATGTATTATCAACAATTAGTTTGATACCTTTTGTGTCTGCAGCTTTGGCAAGGGCTGGAATATCCTGAACTTCGAATGTCAGGGACCCAGGAGATTCTGCAAAGATAACTTTTGTATTGTCCTGAAAGAGATCAGCAATACCGCTACCAACTAGTGGATCAAAATACGTAACCGAAACGCCGAAACGTTCTAAAAACCGTTCACAGAATTTACGTGTAGGATCATAGACATTATCAACGATTAATACATGATCGCCAGCAGAAACAAAAGCCAGTATTGATGCGATACATGCTTGCAACCCGGAAGGGGCAAGGCGGGTTTCATGTCCCCCCTCAAGAGCGGTTACTGCCTCTTCAAGAGCCCGGTGCGTTGATGTGCCCAGCCGTCCATAAGCTATCTGTCGCATGCCATCAATATAATCATCATAGGTGGAAAATAGGATCGTTGAAGCGCGTTCCACCGGCTGATTGACCGGATGTTGAGGGCGATTGTGGGGCCTGCCAGAGGTGACGAGTTTTGTTTTATCTTCCATAAGGGATCAGAGTGTATCAGGGTTGAGTTTAGGGACTGAGCCTTCTCTGCGATCAATAACTGAAAAACCGAACTTCTGATAGAGCGGTAATGCTGCCGGGTGATCGAGTGTGCAAGTTTCAATCAAGACCCGTTCAGGCCCTGATGAGCTATTGGCTGGCTCTATACTGGTTTTGTTTGGAACGTTTTGTAATTGTGCAGGAGGGGTGCTGCAAGTCCAAGCAAGATCGACAACATGTGACATGAAAAAGCGACCATACCCTTTTCCTACAAAATCAGGCGTAAGGCCGAAAAATTTTATTTCTGGGCTGCGCGCATTTCTGGCATCTATTTCTGCTAGCCCTCCGGGTGACCCATTTATGTAAAGTACATAAATATAAACCTTAGGATGGGTAATGATGGCACGCAAGTCGCTATCATTTAAAAGAGTGCGGGTAACCCAGTTGTAGCGTTCACCGATAATTTTATAAAGATATCGATAGAAATGAACAGGAGGGTTCTCTACATGCAATAGGGCAATTTTCCCTGACGGACGCGGAACAGCTTTAAATACCGGGCGCGCGGTTTGTTCCAGAAAGGTAACGGTTACAGATAGTGTTTCGGACACGAGTGGGTGATCGCTTGTATGTTAGGGTATATCAATAGTTTCGATAGGGAATAATAACGGATCATTTCGTTTGTCTCCCCACTCGGACCATGCACCATCATAGAGGCCTTTTGCTGAATATCCCAGCCTTTCTATAGCAAGATTTATTGCAGCGGCAGTAATGCCCGAGCCACAAGTAGTGACGGCAGGCGAGCTGGCATCAATACCACGTTCGCTGAAGAGGAGGCGCAATTGCTCAATAGATTTAAGCGTCTTGTTGTTTGTGATTAGCTCTGAGATAGGTAGCGAGGTGGCGCCAGGCATATGGCCGCTATTTAAGCCTGCACGTGGTTCTGATGCTTGCCCTTGAAACCGTGCGAGTGGCCTTGCGTCCAGGACAGTTACGCCAGCTTTAAGGGCATCGCGTAAATCATAATGAGTTAAAATAGCTGAATAATCAGGGTTTGCTATATATGTTGATTTTGGAAATTCAGAAATCTTGGCTGTTACTGGTCTCTTTTCATCAATCCATTTGGGTAATCCGCCATCTAGTATCTGGACTTTTGCGTGCCCCATAGTTCGAAACATCCACCAGACCCGTGGCGCTGAAAAAAGACCAGCATCATCATAGATAATAATATGATCGTTGGGGCTAATGCCAAAACTAATCATTGCGGCAGAAAAAGTCTCTGTATCTGGAAACATATGGGAAAGATCAGAATTTTTATCCGCAATCTCATCAATATCAAAAAAAACTGCTCCTGGAATATGACGGTTTGTATAATCTTCACGGGCAGCAGTTTGCGCTGTACCTGGAAGCCGCCATGATGCATCAATCAGCCGAATATTCGCTCGGCCAAGGTGATCGGCGAGCCAGTTTGTGCTGACCATCGGATCTTTTAAGTTTATATCATCCATGGCGGTACTGGTAAATCTTTTGAACGCAAAAATTCAGGGTTGAAAAGTTTTGAGGCGTAACGATTACCATAATCACACAAAATAGTCACAATGGTATGGCCGGGGCCCATATCCTTAGCCAAGCGTATTGCACCAGCTATGTTAATGCCAGCAGATCCCCCCAGACACATACCCTCTTCTACTACTAGATTATAGAGGATATTTAGTGCTTCAGAATCTTCTATGCGATAGGCATCACTAAATTGCAAGCCTTCCAGATTTCCTGTGACGCGCCCCTGTCCGATACCTTCAGTGATGGAGCTGCCTTCGGCTTCTAAGGTACCATTTTTGACCCAGCTAAATAATTTTGCTCCCATCGGGTCCGTCAGTACACACTGGGTATTTTTATTTCGTTCCTTGAGTGCCATAGAAACACCGCCTAAAGTGCCCCCAGACCCAACTGCGCATGTGAAACCATCAATTTTTCCGCCGGTCTGCTCCCAGATTTCAACACCAGTTGTACGGTAATGTGTATCGCGGTTCGCTGTGTTATCGAATTGATTGGCCCATAAAGCGCCATTGGGCTCGGTTTTGTTTAGTTCTTCTGCCAAGGAACCCGAAAAACGTACATAATTTTTTGGATCAGAATATGGAACAGCATCTACTTCAATTAGTTCAGCTCCCAAAAGCCTGATTGCCTGCTTCTTTTCCTCACTTTGTGTGCGTGGAAAAACGATCTTAACCTTATAACCTAGTAATGCGCCAATCATGGCGAGCCCAATACCTGTATTGCCTGCGGTGCCTTCGACAATAGTGCCACCTGGTTTAAGGGCGCCTCGGGCTTCTGCATCACGAATAATACCGAGAGCTGCTCTGTCTTTTACAGATTGCCCGGGGTTGAGAAATTCAGCCTTGCCGAGAATTGTACACCCTGTTTCTTCGGAGGCGCGTTGCAGTTTAATCAGAGGGGTGTTGCCAATGGCTGCAAGGGCGGTGTCGTGAAAGTGCATGGGGTTTCCTATGGCAATAAAATAATAACGCTGCCATTGAGATAAGCATTTTGTAGCCTATCGTCATCTATCTAATCTACACACAATTGTGAGGTCAAATACGCAACTGGTCAACAACGGCCATCATTGCATCCAGATTTGCCGCACCAAGGTTTTTGCATCGTTCTGGCGACCAACCATAGATTTGGTCAGGTGTTTCAACAGTGTCCTTGAACGGCATTTCTAGTGTCATTGCAAGGCAGTTAAAAGTCTCTGCTAAATAGTTAGCACAAATCCCCATATTCGCGGTGCCGGGAGGGTTACGTGGATACCCATAAACTGTTTGGAAATCCGGACTCGCTATTTTTAGTTTCTCTTTATAGCTGTTCAACAATGCTTCTCCATGATCTGTGAAACTGGGTACCCCTTCTGCTCCTGCGATAAAATTATAGGGCAGCGCTTCGTCTCCATGCACATCAAGGGCAAAATCAACACCGGTTTCACGCATCTTGGAAATCACATAATAGACTTCCGGGCTTTTCTCTGGTGATGGATTGCTCCATTCCCGGTTTAAATTTACACCAATAGCATTGGTGCGCAGATGCCCACGCCGGCTACCGTCCGGGTTCATATTAGGTACGACATGAAAAATCGCCTTTTCTTTGAGGTAACGAGCAACAGGGTCAGACAAGTCGGTGAGACGTTCGAGAAACCCCTCCATCCACCATTCTGCCATCGTCTCTCCGGGGTGTTGTCTTGCGGTAATCCACAATTGACGTTTCGACTTAAAATCCCCCTGGTTGCTATCACCAATAGTGAGTATCTCAATATCCTGGCCATCTAGTGTATTGCCTACAACATTCAGATTTACGCCGGGTTTATGGATAGTACGTAGTATAAGGTCTGTATGTTGATCAGAGGAGTACGGAGAAAAATAAGCGTAATATATGATATTAGCATCTGGAATATGTTTGATAGATAGGGCGCCGTCACGATAAATAGTAGGGACACGAAACCAGCTATTGCGATCATATGAGGCTACTGCCCGGTAATCGTTCCAGCCTTGTGGGTATGCAGAGGTTGAAGCATTGGTAATGCGAAAATGGCAATTGGTTCCTTTTGCGCCTGTAGCTCGGAAGTAAAACCATTGGTAAAAATCGGATTGATTATCTTTGCGAATTTCCAATTGAATATCTGCAGGATTATCCACTGACTTAACAATAATATTACCGCCATCAAATTTGTCTGAAATTCGAATCAAAATTGCCTCTTATGCTTTGGAAATCGATATTTGATAAACGTCTGTTGTTGCAGCCCGAAAACCGGCTTCGCAGTAGGCCAGATAAAATTGCCAGGTTTTTTTGAAATGTTGATCAAAACCTAATGGTTTAATTTCACTCCACGCTTTTAGAAAACGTGTGTGCCAGTCGTTGAGTGTATTTGCGTAATGTTGACCAAATTGCATGCTGCCATTCCATTTTAAGCCAGCTGTTTGGACGTGTTGTTGCAAAATTGAGGGACTTGGCAACATACCGCCAGGAAAGACATAACGTTGAATGAAATCAGCAGATTTTGAATAGCTTTCAAAAAACCGATCGGAAATTGTAATGACCTGCAACCCTGCCTTGCCTCCAGGCCGCAGAACAGAACTGATCTTGTCAAAATAAGACGCCCAGTATTCTTGTCCTACAGCTTCAAACATCTCAATTGAGGCAACTTTGTCAAACTGTCCATTCACGTCGCGATAATCACGCAATCGAATTTTAACTTTTTCGTTCAACCCTTCACGGAAAATGCGTTGGCGGGCATAGTCATATTGTTCTTCCGAGATGGTAATGCTGGTAACATTTGCGCCAATATCTTTTGCTGCAAATTCTGCAAATCCGCCCCAACCAGACCCAATTTCGAGAAGGTTTTCATCAGACTTTAGGTCAAGAGCATTTGCAAGGTTGATATATTTATTTTTTTGGGCGGCTTCGAGGTTTTGTGCATTTCTGGAATATAATGCAGACGAATAAGTCATCCCCGGGTCGAGCCATTGCTCATAGAAACAGTTACCAAGATCATAGTGTGCAAGGATATTCTTTTTAGATCCGGTTTTTGTATTTTTATTCAATGAGTGTTTTATCCAGTCTATCCAGGCAAAAACAGGATGACCCTCAAATGCTCTTTGTATGAGATCAGCATTGCGTGCGAAGACATACAGGCAATCAGCTAAATCTGGTGTAGACCATTCATCGTCCGCAAAACTTTCATAAAATCCGATATCGCCGCCAAGGATTAACCTTCTTGCGAAAGCAAAATTATGGATGTGGATAATGCCTATGCTTTCGCGTTCCTCTTGTCCCTCAAATTTGAGGACACTACCCTCAGGCAATACCATGAGGACTGTACCGTAACGCATTTGTAACACCAAATTACAAGCGATCCGAAAGAATAAGGGCTTGCCCGTCAAATGCTCACGTTTATTTTCCTGCGTAACAAGGCTAGCATGGGAAAATTCGGAGCTTATCATTTTGGTATGATCAGCCATATTTTTTTCCATGCTTTAGTTTCCCTTAATATGCTGATAGCCGTCAAGGGCACGTTTGCGCGCATAGGAATGATCTATGATTGGGTTGGGGTAATTGTCTCCTAACCTAACCCCAGAATGCTCTAAAATATCATCCGGGGCGGCCCATGGTTGATGAATATATTTGGCTGGCAGGTTTTGGAGCTCAGGTATATATTTTTTAACATAATTGCCTTCGGGATCAAATTTCTCTCCTTGTCCAAAGGGGTTGAAAATCCGGAAATAGGGAGCGGCATCTGCTCCGCTACCAGCCACCCACTGCCAACCTGCAGCATTATTGGCAATATCAGCATCAACCAGCGTGTCCCAAAACCATCTTTCTCCTTCTTGCCAGGGAATAAGAAGGTGTTTGATTAAAAAACTTGCCGAAATCATTCGTACACGGTTATGCATCCATCCTGTTTGCCACAATTCGCGCATGCCAGCATCGACGATTGGATAACCGGTCAAACCTTGTTGCCATGCCTTCAGTTTAGTTTTTTCATGTTTCCAAGGATAATTTTTAAAATTTTGCTTGAGTGGTTCTCGTGGCATATCGGGATTAAAATAAAGTAAGGTATGCGCGAATTCCCGCCAGACAATTTCAGATAAAAATTTGTACCCTTGTGTCTCGTTGATATTGTTACTTTCAATAGCGGCCATCGTCTCGTGCCAGATCTGTAATGGGCTTATTTCTCCAAAAGCTAGATGTGGGGAAAGGCGAGACGTGCCGGTAATAGAAGGGTGATTGCGATCGATGTCGTAATTATCAATTGGCCCTTTGAGGAATTTGCGAAGTGCACGCCTTGCCTCTTCTTCGCCAGGAAACCACTGCTCTTCAAATCCTTTTGCCCAATTGGGGTTTGTAGGGAGTAAATTCCAATCCTCAATTAAAGCGCTATCGGGGTGATTTGGTATTGATTTAATTTTTCTTGGCGCTGCGGCTGTTTCTGGACGTCCAGGTCCAATTTCTTTTATGGCTCTCCAATAAGGCGTGAAAACTTTGTAATATCCGCCACTTCCAGTTTTCACTTCCCAGGGTTCGCGCAATAGCGAACCATTGAATGTATGAACTTCAATATTAGCTGTGGTCAGCGTTTCTTTTAGCTTTTTGTCGGATTCCATCTCTGGTTTGTAATAGCGCCGGTTCCAGTAAATTGAGTTAGCATTCGTTTCCTTAAGCAATTGAGTGAGAACTATTGCTGGTTCTCCCTTTCGCAACACTAATCCACTGCCGATTGATGATAGTATGTTGTTTAGCGATGTGAGCGAATGATGAAGCCACCATTTACTGGCACTACCTAATTGGCCGTAGTTTCGACAATTTATATCTTCCAGAATAAATACTGGAATGATAGGTGCCCCATTTGCATGGGCGGCACGAAGAGCTGGATTATCTTTGATCCTTAAATCGCGGCGGAACCACATAATTACTGGTGCGCTGTGCATACTATCTTTCACGAGTATAATGTGCGTCTGTATTATGGAAAACTCTACACGACACCTGAAGCAAGACAATCATGTATATGAAGTAACCCAACCGGTTTTCCATTTTTTACAACAAATAAGCTGGTAATCTTATCTTGGCTCATAAGAGCAAGTGCATCTCCGGCAATTGTATCTGGCCCAACGGTTTTCGGGGTTTTTGTCATGAGTTCTTTAATTGGACGTGTGCTTATATCCTGCCCAAAATGACGCCTCACATCACCATCAGTGAAAATTCCTGTAAGAGTACCATCTTTGTTAACGATACCAACACACCCAAACCCGCCATTGGTGAGGACTAAAATGGCGTCTTTGGTGGAAACCTGTTCGTTACAGAGCGGTAATTGAATATCGTTATTGGCGTTATGCATCAGATTTTTTACACGGCGTAATGCCGCGCCTAAATTTCCACCGGGGTGGAAGCCATGAAAATCAGTTGCGGTGATTCCTTTTGCCCGAAGAAGGCTAATCGCTAATGCATCCCCGAGGGCCATCATCATTGTTGTGGATGTCGTCGGTGCGTGAGTAA
>CAZGVP010000121.1:0-8208 GCA_964529135.1 uncultured Caulobacterales bacterium
AAAAGGATTCGGTCAAAAAGTTCAGTTTATTACCGCGATACAATCCACAGGCCCCCATGCACAGCCGGCCTTTCATCTGGTTCAAGGCGGCGATAACTTTCCCGATATTGCCGATCAGGTGGATGTCCCCGAAGGATCGATACTAGTTGCCCAAATTAATGGCGAACGTGGTGCGCAACTTTCTTTTATTGATACAGATGGCAACGATCAACTGGCACAAACTCCTGATACGAATAATAATCAATCGAAAAACACCACTACCGGTAAAAAAAATGCCGAACGATTAGAGCTTGCTCTTACCGAGAATGGATTGATCGATTTACGGCTCGGCGGCAAGAGAGGTCGTTGGCCTGTTCTTGCTATAGAAGATAAAGCCCCGTTGGTAACCTACATGACTACGCCTGAAGAAGGCAAAAACCGTGACATAAAATTACATTATGTTTTTGAGGATGACTATGGCGCGACCGAAACGCATATAGCATTTCGCCTGAACCCGGACCAAGCACGCCCACTAGATGCGCCCTTACTGGAAGATGTTGCCCTTAACGTTACCCGAAAAATAGCACTTGATGGCACAAGTGGGCACAGCGGAGAGAGACGGGCAAATGTACCTGTTGAAAGCGATCCATGGGCTGGTCTTGATGTCCTTGCCCGGGTCATAATTACTGATGGCGCAGGGCATACGGGCCAGACTGAAGAAGTGAACGTTACCCTCCCCGCGCGTGAATTTTTTAATCCCCTGGCAAAAGCAGTGATCGAGCAACGGCAGACATTAGCAATCGCCTCAAACGATAGTCAACGCGTACGTGATGCATTAAATGCCGTGACAATACTTCCTGAAGAATTTTACGAAGATACTTCAGAATACCTCCTGATGCGCACTGCGTTCTGGCGTGTGCAGCGCGAAACTGATGATCGGTTCACAGAAACAATCGAGCATTTCTGGCCATTGGCGCTGGAATTAGAAGATAAGGCACTGGAACTGGCGCGTCGTCGACTTGAAGCCGCTATCGAAGCACTAAGGGAAGCATTAGAAGCTGATGCACCACAAGCTGAGGTAAAAAAACTTAATGATGAATTGGCCCAAGCGATTGACGATTATCTACAGGCACTTGCTCAAGCTGGTGTGCCAGAAGGCGGGGATGCTGGAAGTGGCAGTGAACAAATCGGTGCCAATACCATACAGGAAATGCTGGATGCGATAGATGATCTGTCAGAATCTGGTGCTAACAATGCTGCCCGTCAAATGTTAGGCGACCTGGACAATCTCCTAAAAAACCTGAAACTCCAGCAAGGCAATGGCGGTGGTGACGGTATTCCCTCTCCCGGTAATGGTGCCCCTTCTGAAGGACCCGGCGAGGAAGCCGGGGAATTGATAGGCCGTCAACGTGAATTATCTGACAGATCCTTTGAGCGCAGTCAGAAGCCCGGCAGTGGTGGCGAAGATCTTGCGGATGAACAGCAAGAAATTTCTCGAGCCCTGGAAGAGTTGCTTGAAAATATCCAGAATGGCCAACAAGGTAGCCAACAGGGCAATCAACAAGGTGGCGGTAGTGAATCTGGACAATCATCAGGCGGCGGATCAGATGGATCTGACTCTGGCAACGATGCGGCAGGTGCCCTGGAAGAAGCATTACGTGAAATGCGGCGTTCCGAACAAGCCCTTAGCAACGGAAATTTTGACAATGCTGGTTCTGCGATGGACCGGGCGATTGGAAAATTACGTGAAGGAGCGCAAGCTCTTGCCGAAGAACAAGCCCGCCGTCAGGGGCAAAATGGTGAAAGTTCGGGACAAGGCAGTCAACGCGGAGATAATGGTGAGGAAGGACTCGATCCACTTGGCCGACCAACCGGCGGAACGGGTGGCGGCAATATTGGGGTTCCTGATGGTGCAGACCCTGCACTCACCCGGGAGCTAATTCAGAAAATGCGCGAAAGGCTTGGCGAACAAGGCCGCAGCCAGGAAGAGATCGATTATCTCGAACGATTACTAGAAGCGTTTTAAATCGAGTTTTGTTTTATCTGTTTTAACATCACCGGTGTTGAGCGTTGTCGATGGCTCAACCATCATAATCCAGCACTCTTCCTGCGCCACAGGCCGATGCTCCACGCCGCGAGGAACAACAAAAAGATCACCTTCATTTAACGGTATCGTTTGATCACGCATTTCCAAATCAAAATGTCCACGCACCACAAAAAATGCTTCATCTTCATGGTCATGCTTATGCCAATCAAATGCACCTTTGATTTTGGCAATTTTAATCTGACTTTCATTCACGTCCCCAGCAACATGCGGGTCCCAATGTTGATCGATCTTCTCAAATGCCTTCACAATATTGATTTTCTTCATCTCACCTCTCCTGATGATGGAACACGGCGCAACAACAATCGCCGTCCTGCGCGCCAAATGCCCCACAGCATTGGAACAATCAAAAATACCCCAAAAGCAATAAGCCCGATCAATATAGGATAGCCTATTATATGAATATTCTGCGCACACAAATAATAATCCGGTCCCGTATTACAAGTCGCGATGCGGTTATCCAGCACTTTACTGAAACCAAAAACAAGGATTGATGCAAGTGCACCAATGGTAATGACACCGCCAATCCATGCGCTGAAAAAACGAAGCGCTGAGCCTTGCAACCAGCCGCGCAATAAAAAAGCCATCGTCCCGGCAACCAGCATGGCAGGGATCACCAATATCAACCATTCGATTAGATGTTTTATAAAGTCGATGAGAACATCTCCTTTGGCATTGACACTTTTGGAACGATCATATCCCTCTTGTATATCAGGACGCAATCTACCCGCGCCCTTATATAGCAAGCTGCATAAATAGCTTGTTCACATTTTAACGAGCGTTACATTATACTTGATTTTTAACAATGAAATTGAGCCCAATGAGCACCGATACTGGATTTCAAGCCTTAAGCGATGCCCTTAGAAAAGCAGATTCCACTTCATATGGAGTTTCTATCCCCGATGGCTGGCGACAGGGGCGCACGGCCTATGGCGGATTAACGGCAGGGCTTGGTCTTGCGGCCACACAAAAAGCATTTCCAGATCTACCGCCGGTGCGGTCAGCCAGCATAAACTTTATCGGACCCGTTGGACCAGATCCTGTCTTTACACCGACGCTACTTCGCCAGGGGCGAAATGTGATCTCAGTACAAGTTGATACGCATTCGGATGGAAATATTGTTGCGACGAACACGTTGATTTTTGGTACCTCACGAGAGTCACACCTTGATGTCAGCCTGTCAGCACCAAAAACTATTTCACTGGAAGCTGCAGAACCTTTCTCTCCCCCAAAAGGCCAAGGCATGTCGCCGGTATTCTTTTACAATTTTGATACCCGCCTTATTGAGGGTGAGCGTCCAATGAGCGGCGCAGAAGACGGGTATATCCGCGTCTGGTCACGTCATGTGGATGAAAACTCACGCAACGGCACCGCCAGTTTTCTCACACTGGGAGATGTTCTGCCTCCTGCGGCATTGCCCTTGTTTAGACAGATGGGGCCCATCAGTTCCATCAACTGGATGCTCAACATCATCAATGACCCGGTTACAGAGGATGGATGGTGGCATGTAGAAACCAAACTCACCGCCGCTAAAGATGGCTATTCCAGTCAGGTAATGCGGTTCTGGAACAACGATGGCCTGTTAGTCGCCGAAGGCATGCAGGCGGTAGCGATTTTTGTTTGAGGTTAGTCTGCGAGAGTAAATGTCAGGGTTCTTATTTCACCCCGAAATCCATTTTGAGTTTCGCCATAACGCCAACGGCGAACAGTTTTGATAACCTCTTCATTAAAGCATTGATGATCAGTGGATAAAATTGTGATATTTTTCACATGGCCATCTGGCATGATATCAAACTGAACTGTAACGCTACCTTCCGCTTTCAATGCAAGGCATTCTGCTGGGTAATTGGGTTGTAAAAAGAAGTCACCACGAGGATGTTGTGGCTGAGTAAGGGAAAATTCCGGTTCAGGAATTTCTTTTAATGGGCGCGCCTCTTCAGGTGAATTAAAAATTCCATCAAAGGTATCACCAATGAATATATATTCCTTCGGCTCATAATCAGGAGGGGCCTGAGGCACATCGAGCGATGATCCACAATCGCATATCACTTGATCCTCATCCTCTATAGATACAACCTCAACAGGATCACTCTCCTCATAAGCCACATCACGATGGCCAAACACCAGTTTCATCATCGCGAAGAAAATGCCGCCAATCATCAATGCTGCAAACGGCAATGCAAAAAAATAATCTTACTCAAGACGTCAATGCCCTTTTTGTCTCTACCTCAATACGATATGTTTCCCTGACATCACTCCTCCCCCATGTTTTATGAAAGAGGAATGATTTTGAGGATGCAATTTAGAGATTCACATTATTGCGCTAATGTAAACGTCAGTGTTGTTCTCTGACCACGGACCAATTTCCCAGGTGGGGAATAACGCCAGCGTGATACAGCATCAATGACAGAGCGGTGGTTAAAACAGCGATCTGATGACGATATCACACGCACATTGGTAACTGCACCTTCTGCTGTTATATCAAACTCAACCATGGCATTACCTTCCTTACCACGGTTAAGACATCTCTCTGGATATGGTGGCTCAATACGAACAATGGGAGAAAGAATTTTTGGGATACCAATATCCTCACCACCACCGCCTGAGGGCGGTGCAGGATCGATCACAATAGGATCAGGAGTTCTGCGGTTTGGATCTGTATATGTTGTTGGTATTCTTGGCGGCGTAGGCTCCGTAATTGTCGTAGGTCCCAAATCAGGCGGCTCGGGCCCATCTGGATCCGGTATATCCGGGTTTATTTTAATATCAGCATAATTCCCCGGAGGAGGAAAATCGACCGGTTTCGATATCATCCCGTTCATCACCAAAAACAAACCAACCGTCACAGCGACGGCCAAGGGAATCCCAATAAATAATCTAAGTCCTGACATGTTTTTCTCCTGTACTTGCCATTGTTTACAACGCAACTGCAGGGAAACGGAAAAGCGCCCCATTTCCAATAATTAAAGGCTACTATAGAAATATAGTTTTGGCAAAATTTACACTGAACAGTGTAGTTTTGTAATGTGATAATGTTCACATGAAAAAATATACAAAAAAACCGGCAATTGGTTGCCGGTTTTCTCAATCAAATTTTCAAATAATTTACGCCGCAAGCTTGCGGATCACATAATGCAGGATGCCTCCATTTCGGAAATAATCCAACTCATCACCGGTATCAATCCGTATAAGGAGATCAATATCGGTTTCACTACCATCTGCACGCTTGATTGTTGCCTTGATATCACTGCGAGGTTCAATGCTTCCCACATCGTGAATAGTCACTTCTTCATCGCCAGTAAGTCCCAGTTTTTCCCAGCTATTACCATCTTTAAACTGTAGCGGGAGAACCCCCATGCCAATCAGGTTAGAACGGTGAATACGTTCAAAACTACCCGCGACAACAGCTCGCACACCCAGAAGAATCGTGCCCTTCGCCGCCCAATCACGTGAAGAACCAGTCCCGTACTGATCACCAGCAAAAACAACCAGAGGTGTGTTGTTGGCTTTATACTTCATCGCCGCATCATAGATTGGCATCTCTGCGCCATCAGGACCTTTAGTAACACCGCCCTCAGTACCGGGTAGCATTTGGTTTTTGATGCGAATATTAGCGAAAGTTCCGCGCATCATCACATCATGATTGCCTCTACGCGACCCGTAAGAATTAAACTCAGCCGCGGGCACTTGAAAGCTTTTCAAATAATCACCAGCCGGCCCATCTTCCTTAATAGAACCAGCAGGGGAGATATGATCCGTCGTCACCGAATCACCAAACAATGACAAAATGCGTGCATTATGAATCGGATCCACACCTTTGGGCGCTGATTTGGTCATCCCCTCAAAATAGGGAGGGTTGGCAACATAAGTCGATGTTGGCCATTGGTATGTTTGTGAGTCAGTAACTGGAATTGCTTGCCATTTTTCATCACCTTTGAAGACGTCCGCATAGCGCTCAGCAAACATTTTTGCCGTCACATGTTCACGTACAACTTCTGCAATTTCATGATTACTTGGCCAAATGTCCTTCAAATAAACATCATTACCGTCTTTATCCTTGCCGATTACATCCGTTGACAGGTTAATGTTCAGTGTACCGGCAATTGCGTAGGCCACCACAAGAGGCGGTGATGCAAGAAAATTGGCACGAATATCCTGAGAAATGCGCCCTTCAAAATTACGGTTACCAGAAAGAACAGAACAAACCGCAAGATCTTCTTCATTTACAGCTTTGCTGATCGGGGCGGGTAATGGTCCAGAGTTACCAATACAAGTGGTGCAACCATAACCAACCAGATTAAACCCGAGCGCATCCAGATCATCTTGCAAGCCAGCACTTTCCAGATAATCGGTTACCACTTGAGAACCAGGCGCCAGTGATGGTTTCACCCATGGCTTTACCGTCAAACCAAGCGCTCTTGCCTTACGAGCCACGAGGCCTGCCGCCATCAACACTGCCGGATTAGACGTATTCGTACACGATGTAATCGCAGCAATAACAACATCACCATGGCCAATATCGAAATCTTCACCATCCACA
This sequence comes from uncultured Caulobacterales bacterium, assembly GCA_964529135.1. Classification (GTDB taxonomy): domain Bacteria; phylum Pseudomonadota; class Alphaproteobacteria; order Caulobacterales; family Parvularculaceae; genus CALLPQ01. The sequence continues at coordinate 6,624 of CAZGVP010000121.1, forward strand.
GGAACACGCTTTCCAGCTTCGCTCGCCTTACCGTATTCTTTATCCAATGCATTGGCGAAACCTTGCGGTGCTTCGTTCAGCAAAATGCGATCTTGCGGACGTTTTGGTCCCGCAATGGAAGGAACCACAGACCCTAGCTCAAGCTCCAGTGTATCGGTAAACACCGGATCAGGCGTATCAGCATCACGCCACATGCCTTGCTCTTTTGCATATGCTTCAACCAGAGCCACCCGATCTGAACTACGCCCTGTGGCGGTCAAATAACGAATAGCTTCTGCATCAACCGGAAAAAAACCACATGTTGCCCCATATTCAGGTGCCATATTGGCAATAGTTGCCTGATCTTCCAACGAAAGATGATCGAGGCCCGGGCCATAAAACTCAACGAACTTGCCAACCACGCCTTTATTACGCAGCATTTGCACAATTGTCAGTACAAGGTCAGTAGCCGTTGCACCTTCAGGCATCTTACCTGTCAGCTTAAATCCTATTACTTCGGGGATCAGCATTGAAATAGGCTGGCCAAGCATTGCCGCTTCCGCCTCAATACCGCCTACACCCCAACCAAGCACAGCCAAACCATTGACCATGGTTGTATGACTGTCCGTACCAACAAGTGTATCAGGGTAGGCATAGGTACTACCATCAGTTTCTGCCGTCCAAACCGCTTGTGCCAGATATTCCAGATTGACCTGATGGCAAATACCCGTTCCTGGTGGGACCACGCGGAAATTATCAAATGCGCCCTGCCCCCATTTAAGGAATTTATAACGCTCACCATTGCGTTCATATTCACGATCAACATTTTGCGCGAATGCTTCTTCATTGCCAAAATGGTCCACCATCACCGAATGATCAATAACTAAATCAACCGGTGCAAGTGGGTTAATTTTCGACGGGTCTTCACCAAGATTTTGCATCGCGTCTCGCATGGCCGCCAGATCAACCACAGCTGGTACACCAGTAAAATCCTGCATCAAGACACGTGCCGGACGATAGGCAATTTCACGGCTCGTCCTGCCATTTTTCAACCAATCACCAAATGCCTTAATATCGTCTGTTGTGACCGAACGCCCATCTTCAAACCGCAACAGATTTTCCAACAATACCTTAAGTGAAAAAGGCAACCGGGATACATCACCGATGTGCTTTTCAGCTTCTTTTAAAGAGTAATAAGTATATGATTTTCCATCAACATTGAGGGATTTTTGAGTTTTGAGGCTATCGTGACCTGGCTGCACCGGACATCTCCATATTCTTGACAAAATGACTGAAATTTACGCTTCTTATGGACTAGCGACGGCGCGATAGCAATGCGGATTCAGCACTGTACATACAGCGGACTCGACCAAAATCGCATAAGAATTTCTCACAAAAAACGCCATCAGCCTTCGCTTAACCACAATTGTTGTGATATTCATTCGTAAATACGATTCACCGCCAAGCATGGAGGCCTAATATGGGTAAAACCAGCCAAATCCAGGACAAGTTTACATCACTTGCATCCCTAGCCACTAATTTTGCGCGGGCACTCACAGTCGCAATCCCTGCCCTGCTTTGTATTGGCATTACTACATCCAATGCC
>CAZGVP010000122.1:0-8153 GCA_964529135.1 uncultured Caulobacterales bacterium
CCCACTCCTACAGCAGATCCTAATGTCCCCGATTTGTATGCTTACTATAAAAAACTTGGATTTAGTGATGATCAGATGTCGAAGTATTTCAATGCTGGATTGGTTCTATTTAATTTTAAAAAAATAAATCTATCAGATACCAAAAAAGATATTAAAAATAAGGCAAAATCTGGTAAGTACCTGTTTAGAGATCAAGATATTTTGAATATATATTTTCGAGATTCCGTTTTTTTGATGGATGATCGATTTAATGTATTTAACACGTACAGTGCGGGTTATAACCGAGTCCCCCGACATCTTCACAGTGCTGCTATGAAAGCAAAAGAAAATCCAATTATGATCCACTACGCGGCGGGGGATCATAAACCATGGTTGGCAGTAGTTCCGATGGGGCAATTCTACTGGGATGCAGTTTTACGCACACCATTCTATTTTGAAGTTTTGAATAAGGCTCGGCAGGGTCTTTTTCGCGCTAGCGAAGTCAATCATGCACCTCGAAAAGGTATTATTGTTCGGGGCGGAAAAAAGATATCAGAGTTGGTTCCTTTTACGAGACCTGTATTGCTCTCCTTCTATCGTTGGGTGTTGAGAACATTCTGAGGTTAGGTGGTTTGTTGGGCTTGAGAACACTTAATGCGGGTAGTTGATTGAAGTCATAAGAGTGCACTGCAATATCGCACAAAATCGGTATCTATCTGTCTCTAAACGTAAAACCGATAGGTTTTCTCAGCGCATCGATTATCTTGGCATGTGCCTGTCCAGCAGACGTCGACTGCTGCGTGTTATGGTCGGTTTTAACTGCCTAAGTAGCGTTGATTTTGCGGTTCACATTTAGATTACGAATGTGTAAACGAAGCGCTCCATTCCAGCGCTTTAGCACTGAAGTGGAATTTGTTTCGACATTGCTGAGCAGGGTATAACTTTGAAGATTTTTGTTCTAGGTGGTGATGGGTTTTGTGGTTGGCCAACTGCGCTGCATCTCTCTAACCAGGGCCATGATGTTACAATCGTTGATAACTTATCGCGTCGTAATATCGATAACGAGCTTTCCGTTGAATCTTTGACCCCCATCAGCAGCATTGCAACGCGCCTTGCAGCTTGGACTGAGGTTTCCGGTAAGACGATCGACTATTCTGGCTGTGATCTCGCAACGCAATATGCTGAATTTTTGCAGCTGTTGAAAGACAAGAAGCCCGATACCATAGTGCATTTTGCTGAACAACGCGCTGCGCCGTACTCAATGAAGTCCGATTGGCACAAGCGCTACACTGTCGATAACAACATTTCAGCAACCAACAACGTGATGGCTGCGGTCGTCGAAAGTGACCTGGATGTCCACGTAGTGCACCTCGGTACAATGGGCGTCTATGGCTACAGCTCAATTGGTATGCAAATTCCCGAAGGGTATTTGCCAGTCAAGATGGAAGTTGATGGTAAGCTGGTGGATCAAGAGATCCTCTACCCGACAAATCCGGGTTCGATCTACCATATGACTAAGTCGCTCGATCAAATCATCTTTGGCTACTATGTTAAAAACGACCGTGTGCGCGTTACAGACCTCCATCAAGGGATAGTTTGGGGAACCCAGACCGAGGATACGAAGCGCGACGAACGCCTAATCAATCGCTTCGACTATGATGGCGATTATGGCACGGTTCTGAACCGTTTCCTCATGCAAGCAGCCGTCGGATATCCGCTGACGGTGCATGGCACAGGTGGTCAGACCCGCGCATTCATCCACATTCAGGATACGGTTCGCTGCATTGAGATTGCCGCCAGCAATCCTCCGGAGCGTGGTGATCGAGTACATATCTTCAATCAGGTCACTGAAACGCACCGCGTCCGCGATTTGGCTAAGCTGGTTTCTGAAATGACCGGTGCCGAAATCCAGCAGATGGAAAACCCGCGCAACGAAGATGCTGAGAATGATCTTGATGTCTGCAATGAGAACTTCCTCAAGTTGGGTCTGAATCCAACTACTCTCTCGGAAGGCCTTATGGAGGAAGTCAAGGAAATCGCCGACAAGTACAAAGACCGCTGCGATAATTCTAAGATCCCGTGTGACTCGCTCTGGGTTAAAAAATAAGCATGGCGCAGAATATCCTTGTCACGGGTGGAGCCGGCTTCGTCGGCTCTAACACGGTCAGACTATTGCTCTCGAAAGGGCATTCGGTCACGGTTTTGGACAACTTTGACCGTGGTCTTGAAAGTTATATCTCAGACCTTGATGTGGAGATCGTCCGCGCGGATTTGCGTGATAGCGAAGCCATGGACAAGGCCCTTAAAGGCCGTGATGCCGTATTCCATCTCGCTGCTTACGGATCGGTGGTCGAGTCCATCGAAGATCCGGACACGAATTTTGAGATCAACGTGGGTGGCACGCTCAATACGCTGAAAGCTGCTGTTAAAAATGACGTTTCAAAGTTCATCTTTTCGTCGACCGGCGGGGCATTGATGGGGAACACACCACCGCCAGTCAATGAGCGGTCAGTGCCAAAACCGATCTCTCCATATGGCGCTAGCAAGCTCGCCTGTGAGGGTTATTGCAATGCCTTTGCCGAAGCGTATGACCTGAACACGATGATGTTTCGTTTTGCGAACGTTTATGGACCCTACAGTGCGCATAAGCAGGGCGTCTTTAACAAGTATCTGATTGCGATGGAGCGTCACGAAGACTTGATTGTCTATGGCCAGAGTGTGCGAGATTTAATCTACGTCGAAGATCTCGTTCGCGGTCTTGTATTGGGTCTAGAGAGCGAAACAACGCCTGGACAGGTATTCCACCTTTCGACCAACAAGGGCATCCGGATTGAGGATCTCGCGCTTGAAATGCTGCGCAAGCGTGGGCGCAATGCTCAAAGCCTCGTATATAAAGATGGACGAAAAGGGGAGGTGGTCGAGAATTTTGCCGAGAATAATCTCGCCGCCGAAAAGTTGGGCTTCAGCGCGCCAACTCAGCTCACAGATGGGTTGGACGTAACCTTCGAGTGGTTCGACCAACACCAAAATTTATGGCTCCCAACAACATCTTGAGTTGGCTCTGAGCGGAAAGCGGGATTTCGTATGACCCCGACAATTTACCTCGCCTACCATAAACCCTCGACGCTGATTGCTTCGGACAATCTCCGCCCCATACATGTGGGGCGGGCTGGAGCAGCTCAGCCTCTGCTCAATATGATTGGAGATGACACTGGCGAAAACATCTCGCAGTCTAACGGCAAATACTGCGAGTTGACGGCGCTATACTGGGCTTGGAAAAACGACCAAGACAGCAGTCATATCGGGCTAATGCATTATAGGCGGCTTCTCGATTTTTCCGGAGAGCATCTTTCCGAGCAAACAGAGAATTTCGTTCCTGAGTTGGATGTGGATTCCTACACTGAGAGCACTCAAAATTGGTTGAAAGAAGAGTCGGACAATTATGATATTGTCTTACCCGCCTATCATACAATGGGCCTTAGTATACGGGATAACTTTTCTAAAGGACACAAGCCACAAGACTTGGATATTGCGGTTAATAAAATAAAAGAACTATACCCCGATTATACCGAGTGCCTTGAGGAGACTTTAGAAGATAAAAAAATTCTCTTAGCGAACATGTCTTTAATGCGTCGGGACATTTTTGATAAATATTGTGAATGGGTTTTTGATATTATTCAGCATGTAGATAGTGCTGATATAGATCGAAAACACTATAACATGTACCAATCTCGGGTTCTGGGATTTATTTCCGAACGACTTTTTACAGTATTTATTAGAAAGTATTTGAAAGATAATCCTGAAACACGGATAAAATATGTCAATATTATCAACCTCTCCAAAGCAACGCTCTATCCTCTGATCTCAGATGATAGTCTTAATGGACGGGAGAATGTGAATATTGCGATGACCTCAGATGAGGCCTACTTACCTCATGCTGCTGCCATGATTCACAGCCTTGCAGTACATTCTAATCCTGATCGAAAATATAATCTCTTCTATCTGTACTCAGGAATCAGCAGTGCAAATTTGGAATTGCTTGGATCTGTCACTGCACCTTATCCAAATATTGTACTCAACTGCATTGATGTGGGTAATGTATTTGAGAAGGCCTATCGCTCTAAAACTCGCGCGCCATCAAATGCAACCTACAATAGATTTTTACTATTTAGGATGTTCCCGACACTAGATCGGATGCTCTACATCGACACAGACATGATTTTGCTTGGTGACGTTGCTGAGATTTATGATTGGGAGATGGGAGATGCACAGATTGCAGCTGTCCCTGATTTCATCATGACCCGGTCCCTGACGACCGAGGTGGTGACCCGCGATGGAAACATGAAAGATCTCTATAGTTACCACCGTGAAACGCTCGGCCTCTCCGATGAGCAAATTAACAGCTATTTTAATGCCGGCTTGCTGCTCTTTAATTTTACCGCCATCGATATGAAAAAAGTTGGTGAAGAATTGATGCAGTTAGCTTATTCGACGGAATTTTTATTCCGAGATCAAGATATCCTGAATAGCTATTTTAAAAATAGCTATCTCAGATTACCGGGAAAATATAACGTTTTCAATTCAAGGTCTAATCACTACACTAATGTTCCTCTCGAAAATTGGAAAGAAGCACTTGGGGCAAAGAAGAAACCCTTCATTGTGCATTTTGCATCTGGTGAATTTAAACCTTGGAAAAATATACGCGTAGAATTTGCGCAACTCTATTGGCGACATTTACGTGAAACACCTTTCTACGGGCACATTATTGAAAATGTGATCGATACAAGAATTAGACAAAAGCTAAATCACGGAGGAAGTGCGGCATCGATATATCGGCGAGCTTATAAATGGCTTGCTCGAGTGACCCCCATACCTGTGAAGCGAACACTCCGGCGTTTGAGAGTTGCTTAAGCGGCTCACCTATTTGACGTGCAGCGCTGCGACTACGAGAAATCCAGGAAGCTGAATGAGCACAGTTAAGAAATCAGAGTTTGTAACGAAGAAGGTCATCAATAGGCCAGTCCATATTATACACTCGCCTTATAAAACGGGTACGACATCGGTCGGCCATGCTTTGCGTGCTTTGGGGGTTGGAACTCGGGATATGCAGTATCGCGGTCCGATATTGAGAACCTACAGGGCTGATATATCTAAAGCGAATAAACTTGCTAATCGAGAGCCTGATTTCAGAACATTTCGTAATGAGTCTGCAAAAGAGGTTCGAGACATATTATCCGATTTTGTCCATGAAGTTGCAGATTTTGATATCTTTTCGGACGCCCCTTTTGGGCATGTTGCTATCCATCCGTATGTGAAAAAAATTGTAGCCCCAAAAGCCAAATTTATCTGGGTACACCGGGAGATGGAAAGCTGGCTGGACAGCATCGAGCGCTGGGAGGTTTCCCACCAAAAAACCTATCCGAAAGAGCACAAGCGCTGGAAGAGTGATCGAAAAAACAAGATCGAGGAACTCATTCAAATGAGGAAACTCGAGTACCGGAAGTTTTTTAGGCTTAAAAATAACTTTCCCAATGATTGTTGTGAGCTACAGTTGGAAACGCTCGATACCTTTGCACCGCTTTGTGAGTTCTATAAATTACCCATCCCATCAATACCTTTCCCAACTAAGAATGTGGGTCAGGTTGGCATGCTGCGAAAGCTCACAAATCTGAAGAATACGTAACTGGTGCTGAGGGCGTCCCCGGAAAATTTCGAACTATGAAAAGTAGAAAGACCAATGGAGAACTCTGAACGCGTTTGTATTGTTGGGGCAGGGTTTAGCGGGGCGGTTCTTGCGCGCCGTTTTTCTGAAGCGGGAATTCAATCATTGGTGATTGATGAGCGTGACCATGTCGCGGGCAATTGCCATACAGTACGGGATACGGCCTCAGGGATCATGGTCCATCGTTATGGCCCGCATATCTTTCATACGAATAACGAGCGCGTATGGACGTTTATCAATCAGCATGGCGTCATGATGCCATATCATCACAAGGTAAAAACGACGGTCGGTGACAACGTCTATTTGATGCCGATCAATCTACATACGATCAACCAGTTCTTCGGCAAAACAATGTCCCCCGCAGAGGCACGCAGCTTCATCGAAGCCGGAGCGCGAATGGATATTGCAGATCCCCGCACCTTTGAAGAGCAAGCGCTGCGTTTTGTCGGTGATGATCTTTATAAGGCATTTTTCTCTGGTTATACCCGCAAACAATGGGGATTGGAGCCATCTGAACTGCCTGCTTCAATTCTGAAGCGGCTCCCGCTTCGGTTCACATATAACGATGACTATTTCTCGCACCCGCACCAGGCCATTCCAAAAGAAGGCTACACGCGCATTGTAGAAAGCATCTTAAACTGTGACGGCGTTGAAGTTCGCCCAGGCTGTGCATTTGAAGAGTTGGATGAGAAGTTCCTTCACGTGTTCTACACGGGACCGCTCGATCGCTACTTTGGTTTTGAACTTGGGCGACTTGGTTATCGCACGCTAGACTTTGAAGAGATCCGCGTGGAGGAAGACCTCTTGGGCTGCGCAGTTATGAATTATGGTGATTATGACATCCCCTATACGCGGATATCGGATCACAAACATTTTGCTCCCTGGGAGCTTGATACAGTTTCGGGTACAGTTGCTTTCCGAGAGTTCAGCCGTTCCTGTGGGGCGGATGATATTCCCTATTATCCCATTAGATTGGTGAACGAGAAAGCGCTGCTGCGCAAATATATGGCGCGCGCTGAAGAAACTGACGGCGTCACATTCCTCGGACGGTTGGGCTCCTATGCATATCTTGATATGGATGTCACGATTGCCCGTGCCTTTGAGACTGCGGATCAAGTCATTCCATTGCTGCGTCGAGGGGATATGCCGCCAGCATTCATTCACCCCCCGCTCGAGCCTGATGAATTAGCTTGATTGCTAATACGGGAACTCAAAGATATTGTGAGCTAAATGGATGTGCACAACTATGCCTTTAAAATATAAGAGAAAATTCTCCTAATAAGTGAAAGTTTGCGCTCATTAATCCGAAAAGAAAAAATAGATAGAAATTCTATTGTAGAATTCTAGAAATAGTTTGCCCACACATACGTTTTAAGGGTGAGATTAATTTGCGGTTTGTCGCAGCGGTGATTTTTGGGAGTAGAAATGTCATCGAATGAGGTCAATATCCCCGATCGCGTAGTTTTGCACTTGGGTGCTCACAAAACGGCATCAACGCATTTTCATCGACTTTTTATTCACAACGAAAACTTGTGCGATCCATTTGACCTATCCGTTCCAAAGAAAAAACCTATTAGAAAATACTTCACAAAAGTACTTGTCCCAAGTGTAGAAATTACACCTAATACTACAAAAGAGATGTTTGAAGTATTATCTGATGGAAGAAAAAATCTTTTCATCTCTGATGAAAACATCATTGGAACGCCCCAAGGATTGATGAGAGACGGCTGTTTCTACAGAAATGCTCATGCAAAACTTCAACGAGCCTTTTCAATGTTAGAATCGGTTTCAGATGTAAAGTTGATGCTGGCAATCAGAAATCCAACCACCTTTGTAGCTTCCAGCTACGGTGAAACCATAAGAAGCCAAGGTTTTTTGAGCTTTAAAGATTACCGCAGGGAAATGAAGCCTAAGGAGATGTCTTGGCTGGATCTTGTCCATCGGATAAAATCCGCTATGCCAGGCTTGGATCTGCTCGTGTGGCGTTTTGAAGATTATAGGAAAGTTCTTCCGGAGCTTATCAGCTATGTAAACACGTCCGACCCAGGAGAAGAAATTGATTATTCGGAATCCAGTGGTGTTGTGAGACCGGGTCTGAGTCAAAAAGCAATCGATGAGATTAAGGTTCTTTGTAACAAATTTCCAGAAACGACATCCTCTGATGACTATGAAGAAATAGTCAGACTCTATCCAAAGTCCGATAGTTTTCCGGCTCCAAAACCTTGGAATGAAAATCAAATTGCTCGGCTGACAACATTATACCAGCAGGACATCGAAGCCATAAAGAAACTCGATGGCGTCACGTTTCTCGAACCGTGATGTGCTCCGCAAATAGACCTTTCTTATAGTCCCGTGATCTCTGATCATTATACGGGGGCAGGGGCAATGGGAATTTACTTCATGGGGCGTCTGAGCGATCTGTGGTCTTTTCAATCTCTCACGTCACACGCTT
>CAZGVP010000123.1:0-8146 GCA_964529135.1 uncultured Caulobacterales bacterium
ATGCTGGGATGAATGATGCACTACATGACTTGCCCAGAACCAGCGCCTTTCATGAGCCAGCCGATGGAACCAATAATAGGCTAAATCATCAACTATAAAACATAGCAGGATCGTCCACCACGCTATTGGAATGTTATCAATCAGGCGCACTTGATGGACAGCAGAAAAAACAACAATCACCAATGCACCACCGCCAATGATTCCAGCAAGGCGGTTACCAAACCCCATCAAGAGGCTGGAAAGACTGTCACGTGCATCATATCGGCCAGCAGCTTGCCCTTTTATGCGCACAAAAATCATCTCAATGATTATCATCAACACAAAGATCGGAACCGAAATGGCAACTATATCAGGAAAATCCATCCTGCAACTCTAGCAAAAAACCTGCTCGAAATCGAGCTATCTATGTAGTAAAGAAAGGAAAACGATACGTTGCAACAATGGCCTTATCATATATATGGTGCCTGTAATTTAGTCAGACCATTCTCGCATAACGTTATTTCGAATGCTGATCAAAGGAACGAGGTCAGGGTTTGGGACGCCTTTATTACTCAAATTCGTTATCACTTTGTCCATTTCAAAGAGCATCTCACGCTGGTGGGGATATCTGACCTGACTCTTTATCCACCCAAAATAGCAAACCCTCTTACCAGATGAAACTGGTTTAACACAGTGTATATGGGTCGATGGATAGAGAACCAGTGTCCCTGCAGGTTGTTTGAATGTAACTTGGCCCACCTGAGAATGAATAACCAGTTCACCACCTTCATAACTATTCGGCTCAGTTAGGAAAAGTGTCATTGAAATATCAGTACGGTGATTATCTATATGTGCTGAATCCACATGTTCACCATATGCCATACCACCGGAATAAGAGTTAAATGTGGGGCGCAGAAATTTCTCGGGCCGTGTTGCTGATGTAAAAAGAATATTTCTCGCCAAAATGGTCGCGATCTTCGAAGTTAAGTTCTGAACTTCAGGATGTCCTGTGCTGGCTTGAATGTTGTTCTTGACTGAGCCTGCCGGCCCCATAGCCGTCGCTGTACCCTCTTGCCAAAGCGCTTTATCGTCTAGCGCATTCAAAATTTCGTTGATATCATCTTGAGAGAGAACATTTGGAATTTGCATTATCATTAAAAATACCCGCCTGACAAATAATAATTATTGTTACTGTGCATCACCTCAATAAAGCCGTGTTAAAAGTAACTACGTGGATGCAAATTATTCTCACGATATCATTTCACCTAACCATTTGCCCCAATCTTTGCTTGCGTCAGAACGCACAATGACATCAGCAAAAGTTATATCCTTAAAGCCAATTTTGAGCTCTTTGTCAGACAGAACCTTCATATCTACTGCATCAACATGAGAGCGCCGATGCACCTTATCCCCGCGCCGAGAAATCAACACAATAATTTCCTGACGGTTTTGAGATATCGCCAAAAGCACTTTTCTGTCTGAACTTAAAAACAAATCAGCAAGATGAAAATCTGGCTCTTCGAGTTTCAAATATTGGGAAACAACGTCTTCAGACAACCCGGTTGCACCTAACGGGAACAACCATGAAGCCATTCCCGCTAGAAATATGATACCCGCCAGCGAAATGAGTAAATCCAGCAGAATATTACCGGTCATTTGATAGAACCAGGTGGTTAGCCAACAATTTCATCATCAGAAAAGAAGAACGCGATCTCTTCTTTTGCAGTTTCTGGAGCATCAGATCCATGCACTGTATTTTCGCCAATAGATTCTGCAAATTCAGCACGAATGGTACCTGCAGCAGCTTCAGCAGGATTGGTAGCACCCATAATTTCACGGTTGCGGGCGATGGCATTTTCACCTTCCAAAACCTGAACAACTACTGGGCCCGATGTCATAAATTCAACCAGCTCACCAAAAAATGGTCGCTCGCGGTGAACGCCGTAAAACCCGCCAGCCTGTTCCTGAGTCATGTGAATACGCTTGGAAGCAACAACCCGCAAACCGCCCTCTTCAAATTTCGCTATAACTTTGCCCGTAAGATTACGACGGGTTGCATCCGGTTTCAGAATGGAAAATGTGCGCTCAAGAGCCATTGGTTTATCCTTTAATATGAGCGGGATCGCCCTGTTGATTTGGCGCTTTCCCTAGCAATGCTGCCACCGAACTACAAGAGGGCAATCAATCGCTAGTGGTGATTTAAGAGATAAGCACCAAGTTATCAAACTCAAAAAAGTGGTAGTGGGAGGCAGATTTGAACTGCCGACCTCCGGGTTATGAATCCGGCGCTCTCACCAACTGAGCTACCCCACCGAAAGGATCGCCTCTATAACGCCACCGCTGACGATAGGCAAGCACTGAAAAGGATATTGCCATGAGTTATCACCCTGCCTCTATGGAATACCCGCACCGATCTGTTACAGCCAATCGCTCGACCTCTGCGTAGGTCTTAGCTGTTGGGGCCAGCCGTCTAAACAGGATCAACCCTTTATTCGAGGGCGATGATATTTCTTGCGCTCCAGATATTTTAGTAGCCTGTAGTGCTGGGCCTGTGAGTAGCAGATTGACCCCATCCACACCATCAGCGCGCCTATGCGTTTTGGAGGGGGTAATTCTGACTGTCGCAAAATTATTGGTACGAGCGTCAAAAAAAGAAACCGAACCATACCCATCCCACGCCGTTGCAAATATTTCTAACGGTTGTGGAGAATGATCAAAATCAAACCGGCAGATTGTATAGGCAAGATCGGGTGATGGACGAACCACAGTTTGCGTTTGCGGCGTTAGTTTCGGCGATAACACAGCCTGATTCAACCCAATCCCGCGCGCTCCCATTTTCATCATAGCCTGATTCATGATGATACCCGGCACAGCATACAGTGTAATCCCATGAGCAATAAACGCTACGCTCACAAATAAAGAAATGCTCAGCAACAGCTTTTTCATACGTGCTCGCTTGAACATCGAAGTTTACGAATATTAGGCGGGTTAACGTTTGCCTCGGGCTTCGACAAAACATCTTTGGACGGGCGATAGAGACGTAACAAAAGATCGAATGTGCCTGCCTTGCTACTGGAGAGCCAGATAGCCCTATCTGAGGGTTGCTGCGGGGAAATCGTAACTCTCCAGGGACCATTACCAAGGCTTGTCGCATCCACTGACATTGCAAGGTCATTATTCATTGGCAATCTTGATTCTGTATAAAGAGTAATCGACCACCAAAATGCATCCTGCCCTTCACCACTCAGTTCATAGGTGCACTCTTCGAGCAAGGGGTTACCCTCATCATCGCGTGCCCGAATAAAATAGATGGCCTCACTCCGATTTAAAGCAAGCAACCCATGGCGCGCCACCCGCGCTCTGGTATAGGGATTTGCAGATTTATCACCGATGGACCGATCACCATACCAGCCACCGACCTCAATATCTGAAAAACTGACGGGCGGCTTGCCCCCGGCAAGGCCTGCCATCCATAACGCAGAATAAACACCAACGCCAAGCGCAGCGATAATGATCAGAAACCATCTCATTATTTTAGTCGATAATCGTTTCAGGAGGAATCACACGTGCAATCCAACCAGTTTTTGGGAAGGGAGCAATCAGGATGCGGCGTACCGTTTTCCAGCCTCCTCCGAGCAGTACCATTGCACCGCCAAGCAATAAAAGTGTCAGCCCTGCCGTCCATGCGCCGTCCATTCCCACATTATTAACGAGAACGCCTATGGCAACACCGGCCGACAATAACCCAGCCACAAGCAGGGCCCGTCGATTGATCAAGAGCGAGATCACTGCGAAAACAACCACAATCAAAAGTGTTGCCACCGCTGGAAATGTAGCATCAGAAGAATACGCCCCATCACCTGCAACCATACGTGTTATCGCTGTGAACATCAAAGGCGCTGCAAAAAAGTGGAGCCAAAATCCATTGTCGGAGATTCGCGTACGACGCTCTGGGTCTCTTGCATCAAAATAGATACCGAGAATGAAGAGGAACAAACCCGCTCCAAAAACCCATGCCCAAATATTATTGAGTACCAATGATGGGTTTGAATAAATTGCTATAGAAACAACAACGCCAGCAAGACTTGCTGCGCCAACCCCCATCGCAAATGGTAACTTCATCCGTACATAATACGCCAAAATTGCAAATGTTGCTGCGATTGAAACGACTAACGGATATAGGCGTGCAGAGTCAGCCACATCGTCAAAACTATCAGGGACTTCGCCAAAACTAGCGCCATAGAATGCAGAAACGCTAAGAACAACAAATACAGTAAAAGCCACAAGAATAACGATGGCCGGAAGGAAGAGTTTGCGCGTACGAGCAAAAACCTCACCAATACCCCAAATGACCGCTGCATTGACAGCATAAACGGTACCACCAATCATCAGCGCACCCTTAACACTCTTGCCAATATTACCTTCATCAATCTGGATACCGGTTAGTTGGCCGATCATAAGGGTTGAAAAAATTCCCAACCCCACAGCAAACAACCCAAGGCCGATACTCAAAAATACATCATGAAAATTACGAATAAATCGCAGCTCTTCTTCCCCTGCAGGAGAAGGACTGGCAGATCGATCTGCATAATCTTCAAATTGCTTTTGTGGCTCTTCAGCCAAAATAGTGCTGGTCATGACATAAAGTCCCCTATCGTCTATTCTTTAAGGTGCCCTCATGAATGACAGTAACAATTAGAACCCACAGGTCAATTTCAATTCGTCAGAGCGATGGTGCAAGCGGATAAAGAGAGCATAACTCGACGAATATAGCCGATATGATGTCACTCCTATTTACGCCAACACCTATCCAACAAAACACGCATTAGAATGGTTTAAAAAATTATATGATAAATATACAGTATTTTCAATTGTTTATCGCGTTTTCTTTCGTTCTTCGTTGAGAATTTCAGCAATATAAACATCAAGCATTGCATTGCCCTCAATTTGCTCTTTGAGAGTAGCCCTCAAATGATGAGGCAGCTTGTCAGCAGGGATATCTCCAGCTGCATTGATCGTTTCACGAATAAGCGCTTTGATCGCCTTATCACGATCGGGAGTCCAATCTGTAGGGTTTGTCATTATTGATTCTCCTAATTCAAAAGCGCCCCCGCAGGTGGGGCCTCCCCTATATCAGGCCCAATATCAGCTAAATGAGCATAGCCCCCAGCCGGTTTACCATCAATCGTCAGGCCATTTTCATCAGCTGATATCCGTAGTGTACTGCCATCCGCTGCCGCCCCGGATAGTATACGTTCTGCCAATGGATCCTGAAGTCGTTTCTGGATCGTGCGTTTTAAAGGTCTGGCCCCATATATCGGATCATACCCTTCGTCGCCGAGCCAGGCACGTGCCTTGTCGTCCAACTCAACAATGATCTTGCGATCGTCGAGCAATTTTTGCAGACGTGCGATCTGGATATCAACAATCGCATCCATTTGCGCGCGCTCCAATCGATGGAAAAGAATCATCTCATCAAGTCTGTTCAGGAATTCTGGTCGGAAATTAGCCTTAACAGCCGCCATAACCTGTGGGCGCACCGCTTCAGATGGCTCCCCTTCAGCTTGATTAGCCAAATGCTCGGCCCCTAAATTAGAGGTGAGTACGATCAGCGTATTTTTGAAATCCACTGTACGTCCCTGTCCATCCGTCAGGCGACCATCGTCTAACACCTGCAACAAGACGTTAAAAACATCAGGGTGCGCCTTTTCAACTTCATCAAACAGAATGACCTGATAAGGACGACGCCGAACACGCTCCGTCAAAACACCACCTTCTTCATAACCAACATAACCGGGGGGCGCACCAATTAATCTGGCAACAGAGTGTTTTTCCATAAACTCAGACATATCAATGCGGGCAATCGCACTCTCATCATCAAACAGGAATGCCGCAAGCGCTTTGGTCAATTCAGTTTTGCCCACGCCAGTAGGCCCTAAAAAGAGAAATGATCCCATCGGTCGATTTGGGTCCTGTAAACCTGCCCGCGAACGACGAACGGCAGAAGATACAGCACGTACTGCTTCTACCTGCCCGATGACACGAGTCCCAATATGGGCTTCCATCTGCAAGAGTTTTTCACGCTCACCTTCGAGCATTTTATCAACAGGAATACCTGTCCAGCGAGAAATAACACTGGCAATGCTTTGTGCATCCACCACTTCATGCACAAGATGACCAGCACCATCATCACCTGCAGCTTCACGCTCGGCAAGGTCCTCTTCCAATTTGGGGATCTCCCCATATTTCAACTCAGAAGCACGCCCAAGGTCACCACGTCGCTCTGCATCAGCCAAAGTCTGGCGCGCCTGATCAAGCGCCTCTTTCAGTTTTGTTGCCGATGCAAGGCTATCTTTTTCTGCCCTCCACCGCGTTGTTATCTCCGCTGAATTTTCTTCAAGATCAGCTAGCTCTTTTTCCAAATTTTGTAATCGATCTTTGGATGCATTATCAGTTTCTTTCTTTAATGCCTCCCGTTCAATTTTCATCTGAATAATACGGCGATCAAGCTCATCAAGCGCTTCTGGTTTAGAATCAACTGCCATCCGCAATCGCGATCCCGCCTCATCGATCAGATCGATGGCTTTATCCGGCAAAAACCGATCTGTGATATAGCGATTAGAGAGCGTAGCCGCAGCAACAATTGCACTATCAGACACACGCACACCATGGTGCATTTCATATTTTTCTTTCAGCCCTCTGAGGATAGAGATTGTATCTTCCACAGTAGGCTCATCAATAAAAACAGCTTGAAAGCGCCGCGCTAGAGCGGCATCTTTTTCAACATATTTTCGGTACTCATCAAGCGTCGTCGCTCCAATACAGTGTAACTCTCCACGAGCAAGTGCTGGTTTTAACAGATTTGATGCATCCATCGCACCGTCAGATTTTCCTGCACCAACAATCGTATGCATCTCATCGATAAACAAAAGAATCTCGCCTTCAGCAGAAGTCACTTCCTGAAGCACAGCCTTCAACCGTTCCTCAAATTCGCCACGATATTTAGCACCAGCAATCAGCGCCCCCATATCAAGCGACAATAATTTTTTATCACGCAGACTTTCAGGTACATCACCATTCACGATTCGCAAAGCCATTCCCTCGGCAATTGCCGTTTTGCCAACACCTGGCTCGCCGATCAAAACAGGGTTATTCTTCGTACGACGAGACAATACCTGCATAGCACGACGGATTTCTTCATCACGTCCAATTACAGGATCAAGCTTACCGTTACGTGCATCTTCGGTTAGATCGCGAGCATATCGGCTCAATGCATCATATGCCTGTTCAGCACCCGCACTATCAGCAGTTCGACCTTTTCGAATATCATTGATAGCCTGATTGAGCTTAACTGCCGTCAAACCTGCATCGGCTAAAATTTTGTGGCTTTGGGCGCCCGCCTCCACCGTCAATGCAAGAAGCAATCGTTCGGCTGTAATAAATTGATCTTTAGCTTTTTTAGCCAGATCCTCGGCCGTGGTGAAAACTTTCCCCAATGGCTGGCTTAGATACATCTGACCAGAGCCACCTTCTACTTTTGGTAGCGTATTGAGCGCAGTGCTTACCGCTTGCAAAGCCACATCAGGTTGAGCACCAGCGGCACGCATTAAATTAGCGGCCAACCCTTCTTCATCATCGAGCAAAGCTTTTAAAACATGCTCTGGTGTAAATTGTTGGTGGCTCTCTCTCAGGGCAATCCCTTGTGCTGCCTGAATTAGACCGCGAGCACGGTCTGTATAGTTTTCAAATTGCATATCTCGACCTCAATCTTGAGCATCATTAAGTTTTGAACGTCCCGGTAAGGCAACGTTCTCTTTACTTGTAAATGGGGTAAGGAAGCACCGTTTCAAGAGAATATAGGCAAATTTTCAAGATTTGAGGTTAAGCGGATCATTTTACGCACACCAGCACCCCTTCTCACTATGAGGTGGGCTTGGCTTGAAAGGCTGCTACCACTGAGCTGGCAGCAGCCTTTAGGCGGACACTACTCAGACGCACCATCACCGGCTGGTGCTTTGTTATTTTCAGCTTTCTTGGCAAGATACCAGACCTTCACCTCTTCTAATGAAACAAAACTGTCATCTCCAGCCATAGTTACGAACCGTGATCGCGCTTCAGCAACCTGATAATCAACATACTCCGTTTGCGTCAAAAGCCCGTCTGCATC
>CAZGVP010000124.1:0-8069 GCA_964529135.1 uncultured Caulobacterales bacterium
ATGTTATGACCACAGGAGCCACCCTGTCAGCGTGCGCAAGGCCAATTCTTGCCGCAGGCGCTGCACGCGTTGATGCATTGGTACTGGCACGGGTTGTCAATGACGGTAGACAGACCATATAGGCGATAACAAACCATTGAACCTCAAGGATAGTCAATCATGCAGCCCGTCACAGTTTATACAAAACCCCTCTGCCCATATTGCTTTCGAGCCCTTAGCCTTTTGAAAAAAAAGGGGGCATCTGTCACGGAAATATCCGCGGCGTTTGACAAGGAAAAACGCGCAGAAATGCTTGCTAAAAGTAATGGCAAAGTGACCTATCCTCAGATTTTCATCGGTGACACGCATGTTGGCGGCAATGATGACCTTCAAGCGCTGGAGCGCGACGGAAAGCTGGACACCCTCTTGAATGGCTAACACATCGCCTCACCCTCGCGTCACAATTCGGGCCGCCTGTATCCAGATGCGGTCCGGACTTGATCGTGCGGCAAATGTTACCGAGGCAAGTTTGATGATTGAGCAAGCAGCACAAGCCGGGGCAACATTTATAGCCACCCCGGAAATGACTAATGTGGTGGATCGCAAACCTGATCGTCTATTGGCCAACCTTCCACACGAAGATGCACTTAGTGACGTTGGCAAATTTGCTGATCTGGCAAAGGCGCATAAGATATGGCTGCTCATCGGATCTATGGCGGTTCTGTCAGAAGTTTCAAATCCCGATGGCAAGCAAAAGAAAGCGGGAAATCGCAGTTTTCTTTTTGCACCAGATGGTAATATTGCAGCGCGGTACGACAAAATCCATATGTTTGATGTCTCTTTGCCACACGGTGAAACATGGCGCGAGTCAGCAATTTATGAACCCGGAAATATTGCCCGAATTGTAGCCACTCCGTTCGCAACACTCGGCTTGACGATATGCTATGATCTACGTTTTCCTCACCTTTACCGTCAACTTGCTTCAGCCGGTGCAGACATCTTGTGCATCCCCGCCGCTTTCACAAAACAAACCGGCAGATCACATTGGGAACCTTTATTACGAGCACGCGCTATTGAATGCGGAGCTTTCGTGGTTGCTCCAGCACAGGGGGGTGATCATGAAGATGGTCGTGAAACCTGGGGACACTCAATGATTATCGACCCCTGGGGTGAGATCATAGGCCAATCGAGAGACGATAACCCCGGCATCATTCTTGCTGATCTAGATCTCTCACTCGCCGAAAAAGCCCGCCAACGCATTCCCAGTCTCACCGCGACACAATCATTTCGTGTGGAATAATCTTGACCTTGATTGGTCTACCACAGTAATCACATAGGTCTTATGATCAAATACCAGTTAAAGTGCCCTTTGAACCATGAATTTGAGGGATGGTTCCGTAATAGTACCGAGTTTGATGAACAGTCAGATCAGGGATTTCTTGCCTGTCCGTCCTGCGGTTCAGAAAACGTCACAAAAGCAATCATGGCTCCGGCTATCCCCAAAAAATCAAATACTCGCAATACTGAGCTTCCGAAGATTACCCAAGAGCGGCAAGAGACGGGTAGTAAACCTGAGATACCACTAATCACTCGTGACCCAGCCCGACTTGAAGCTATTCGCAAAGATATTGCCGCTGCTGCAGAACGCGCCCGCGATTATGTTGAGAAAAACTTCGATTACGTAGGTGACGAATTCCCCGAAGAAGCAAGACGTATCCATTATGGCGAAGTCGAAGAACGTGCTATTTTCGGTGAAGCCACAGGCGCTGAAGTTAAAGAACTTGTCGATGAAGGCGTCGGTGTTGCTGCTATACCGGCACCACGCAAATCAGAAGTTGTGAAAAAAAACGATAAGAAGAAGTTGAATTAGACGAAGGTTGAAAATTTCATCTCATCACCTTCAATGGTGTGTCCGTGAAATTCACACGGCGATCACAAATCAATAAGCTTGGCTTCTAAATTCTCCCTCGGGGCCGGTGCAGGATTATTTGCATAACCAAGCCTAACAAGCATTTGAATGGTTCCACCATTAGGTGCCAATAATTCATGCGCACGCTTATAGGGCACTTTCATTTCGGGAAATTCCTGGAGCGTTTGGCTAAGAGGATGGAACGCTAACCCAAGCTCCGTCGCTTTCAGATGCATCCTGACCCACGCACGCCCTGCTTCCAACTGGTGCAGACGATCATTCACCGGTGTTCTTAACCAAATGTAAGCAGATGCTGTTTCGCATGCCTTCGCGTAAAAATTGTATGATTCTTTGTATGCTGACGCTTCAGGGTCATGCATTTTCTCTCGCGTCAAGATGCCAAGCCCGCTTAACCCTTCCGGTAATGCTCCCGCAAGCGATATCCCCCAGGGGTTTTCATTGATTTCCCGTTTACCCACCCGCGTAACATCAATGCTCTCTTTGCGCGTATGGGCTGTCTCCCACTCAATCGTCCACGCATCGAGCGTCAATGATCGCAGAGTTTCAACCATTGAGGCATCATTTGCATACCCCACATGCTCCTTTAGCAAAGTGGCATCCGCTAGCATTGCCAAATCTGCATCTGAGACAGGCTGATCCAGAGCGAATGCAGCCCGATTAGTGCGGCGGGCAAGAGCAAATTGAAATATTGGGTCACGTTGCACGTTCCGGTTTTTTTGAATACGCACCGTTGCAACCGGGTTTTCTTCATTCAGGCTGGACCCATTGCCTCCTTGTGGGAAAGGTGTGATCTCAGCACCCCACCCCCTGTTGGCAGCAGCTAACCGGAACATCTCAATAAAACAACCAAATCCAATGGTAATCTGGCGAGATGGAGGGTCTGTATAAGGTAATAGACGTTCAGGATTTGGAAAGATGTCAAAGCTTGTTTCATCAAGACGGTGAATCCGCCAAGGCTGCATATTGTGTGGATTGGGTGCTAGTACCGCGAAGGCCAGAAAATCAAGCAACGGGTCGTCAAACCCCTTTTCAGCAGATTCCCATGGAGCACGCCCTTGCTTGGGATCACGTGTTAACCCCCAGGCGCAAGCTCCGGTAATGACAACAGCCGCCGTCCCACAAACCAAAACCGACCTTCGAGATACCATCAAACTCTCCTTAGGTAATTACCCCTTTTATCCTTAAGCCCGCTTATCCTTAACAAAGCCAACGACCTAGATGAAAGCTTAGCAACAACGGTCATATACTCCAATCATTAATAGATATAATAGATATACGCACCGCGAAAAGCTGTCAGGCTTGCAACGTACAATCAAAATTTCTAACCGGCTTTCACATCTTGCCATCGATCACCATCAGCGATAGCAATTGACATTATGGAATTGATCGCCAAGCGCCTGAAGGCACTGGATTTTTTTAGTGACGTTGATGCCGATAGCTGCACAGCTATTGCTAAAGTTGGGGCGTGGTTCTCACTGCCCGGTGGCTCGGTACTCTATGAACAGGGATCAGCCTCAGAAAGTGTATATTTTGTTCTGAACGGTCGATTAGTGGTGGCCCGCGAGGGACCTGAGGGGGAAGATATCGTCGGCTATATTAGCGCTGGCGAACCGGTAGGGGAGATGTCTCTCCTTCTGGATGAAAAACATACCGCAACAGTTTATGCGTTGCGTGACACAGAACTTATCGCCATCCCTCACGAAGAATTTGATCGCCTCCATGAGACTCACGGAGATCTCGCTGCAGCTTTATCTCGGGCTATATTACGCCGCTCACGTCAGACCCGTCTTCACATTCGCAAATCCTCCCCAAAAGTTTTCGCATTGATCGGCTCGTCACGCTCAATCGATATTGATCGTCAGGCAAAAAAACTAAGCGGTGTCATTTCTTCACTTGGTCTTAGTGTTTTGAACATACCCGAGCGCGAAGAAGCACCAGACAGTTTTGTGTTCGACAAAGATGAAGCGACCCATGATATAGTCATCCTAAGTACGCGAGTTGGAGATTCATCCTGGTACAGATTTGTATTGCGCCATGCTGACCGGTTTTTTGTTTTTGCCCGGCGCGATGCAATTCCACCAAAACCATTCCCTATGTCTCCAGAGGAAAATTCTCCGGCACGCCGGTTCCGTCTGGTTGATCTGGTCATGATAGATGAGGGCATTCGCTCCTGTTCGGTACTTGAGTGGCGCAATGCAATTCATGCGCAGCGCATTTTTCACTGGAACCACCCTGAAGATATCAAACGCTTAGCGCGTATTGTCGCTGGCAGAACCGTTGGAATTATTCTCTCCGGTGGTGGCGCACGAGCTTATGCACACATCGGCGCCATAAGAGCGATGCGTGAGAAAGGCATTCCAATTGATCTTGCCTGCGGTGCCAGTATGGGCGGTATAGTTGCAGCGTGTATCGCCCTTGGCTGGAGCGATGATGAAGTCGATTATCGGGTAAAACAGGCATTCGTCGATAGTAATCCGTTGTCAGATTTTCGATTACCCGTTGTAGCATTGACCAGGGGAAATGTCGTCGAAGAACGTTTACGAACGCATTTTGGTGATGCGTTGATTGAAGAAACCGAAATCCCTTACTTTTGCGTTTCCGCAGACCTTGCAACTGGGACACCTTATATTCACCGGCACGGTTTGATCCGCGATGCTTTGCGCGCCTCTATTTCTTTACCGGGTATTTTGCCTCCTATCGTAAAAGGTGAGCGGTTACTGGTAGATGGTGGATTGATCAATAATTTCCCGACAGACGTTATGGCCGCAACACATCGCGGCATGAATATCGGCATTGATGTTGCCCGCAAAGGCAGTATTGATCCACGTGATTATTTGAATGCACCCGGCTTTTTCCGTTGGGTGCGCAAAAACGGTTTCAGAGCACCACCGCCTATTGTCGCCCTGTTAATGCGCGCTGCTACAACGCGCCGTGAAAGTACCATGCTCTATCACCCGGCTGACATCATGATTGAGCCTGCCGTACAGGGCGTTGACCTGAGGGCCTGGAAAGAATATGACCTCGCTGTCGAAGAAGGATATAAGGCCACTATGGCTGCCCTTGAGGAAAATCAAGACACCCTCAATCTCATTACTGAACAAAAAATCATCCACGAGCCCCAATAATCAAACTGATAATCAGGCTTCAATTAGAGCGGAATGCCACTTTTATGATGGACTTTTTTGTACCTTTATGGCTCAATAAGCTAAGATTTACGGCATTTATGGGCTAAAGCACACACTGCCAGGGTATAGGGGCATACAGTATGAGCGATAAGTTTTATATTACACTCAGTGAAGATGATCAGGCGATGGTTCATGATTGCCTGAGTGCGGGCGTTTGTGAGAATGCTGGCGAGCTAATCCGTCAAGGGATTGAGCTGAAACATCGCCAGCTAAATGCTACGCGTACCGAGAATCAACGGTTACGTGTCGGTATGACATCACTGATTGAACGTCTTGAGCGTTATCAGCATTAATCTGCACCCGGCTTTATCACGATAATATTTTAACGATTTCTCATAATGAGGCTTCCATGATAGAATTCATTCAAGCGAATTTAACAACTATTCTCAGCGGCACCGCCATTGGCGCATTTATTGGCGGGGTTGTAGGATTAGTCGCCAATACATCTTCTGGAAAAATGAAGCTGTCTGACGCCATGTCCAGCGAAGCACGCACCCTGCTTGGGGCACTCGATCGTTTTCGCGATGGCATGGGCGAAACCGAGGCAGGATTTGGTGGCATTATCGCCATGCTAAGCCCTGATGCATCAGCGAATACCTCCGAAGAGGATATTCCCGACAATATACTCCCTGAAGGCATGGAAGCTCCATCCAGCGCTCCCCCAGAAAGCTCATCAACAAAAGTTGCAGATATACCCCCTGGTGATGGTAACCTGGCAGGCAAGTTACTTGCGGCAGTGGTGGCAATCCCTGCCCTACCCACCTTACCAAACCTTTCTGGTAATTTCGACGCCCTGCGCGACAATGAACTTATCGCTACCATGCTAGATCAACTTAGCACTCTTGATACAGATGGACTCAACACTACAGTTGATGAATTCAAATCATTATTGGAGACTACTATTCAGCCGGGCCTGGATAAAGCAGCAGAAGGCGGGTTTGAATTCATTCTAGAGCCAGAAACCATTGAGACTGTCATTCGCGGCGCCACTGAATTTACAAAAACTATCGGCGGTATGAATGCTACAGTTGGCGGTATCGTTGATAAATTAACCAATCTGATGGATCAGTTCGGTAATTAGTTAGAAAGTATCGGGAATAACAGATTCTGAAAATATCTCGATTTCATCCTGATCAAGGTAGCTGCATAAAAACCGAGCCGTAAGCTCACCATCGTGCTATTGGATTTTTATTAATAATCCGATTATCACGAGGTCACCATGAGCACTCAATCCAAAGCGATCTTCTTGACCAACTATCCGCAAGGAACGCCGGCCCCTTCCCAGTTTGCAATCCGCGATGTTTCCGTTCCAGATCCAAAAGCAAATCAACTCCTTTTGCGCACAATCTGGATGTCCGTTGATCCCTACATGCGTGGCCGCATGAACCCTGATGTCAAAAGTTACATCCCAGCATTTTCGCTCGATGAGCCATTAAATGGCGGGGCTGTTAGTCAAGTTGTCAGCTCTCAGCATGATGGTTTTACCGCTGGTGATTATGTGGTCGGGTTTTCTGGTGGCTGGCAGGAATACCACATAGCCAACGGTGACGACCTTCAAAAAGTTGACCCGTCACTTGCGCCTCTCTCCGCTTATCTAGGCGTTCTTGGCATGCCGGGCCTCACCGCATGGGCAGGCCTTAGCCAAATTCTCGAGCCAAAAGAAGATGAGACTCTTTTTGTATCTGGTGCTGCCGGCGCTGTTGGGTCCCTGGTTTGTCAGTTGGGCAAGCTAAAAGGCATGCGGGTCGTTGGGTCTGCAGGTTCACCAGAAAAATGCAACTGGCTGGAAACTGAAGGCGGCTGTGATGTGGCAATCAACTATAAAGATCACCCGACGTCGGGTTCTTTGACCAAAGCCCTCGCAGAGGCTGCGCCAAAAGGGGTTGATTGTTATTTTGAGAATGTTGGCGGTAACCACCTTGAAGCAGCCCTCAACTGTATTGCATTCGCCGGAAGAATGGCATTGTGCGGTATGATTGCGCAATATAATGACACTGTCCCTACACCCGGCCCCAATAATCTTATCAACATGATCGGACGCGGTGTTAAAGCGCAAGGGTTTATCGTTTCAAATTACTCTCACCTCGCGCCACAGTTTATTGGCGAGGTTGCTCCGCTATTGGCAACACAAAAAATCACTTTCCGGGAATCCGTTTACGAGGGCTTATCCCAAGCACCAATAGCATTCCTTGGTCTGTTTAAAGGAGAAAATTTCGGAAAGGCTGTGATCAGAGTTGGTCCTGACACACTATAACATAGTCAGGTCTCTTGCTGGAAGCAGCTTGCTGTTATCTCGTCAACAGGGAACATCATCTCTACACGAAGATCACTCAAACTTATATCTTGCACGGTCTCAAATTGGGTAATCGTGGTGATCAGCGACAATCGCTGATCATTCATTCTAAAAATAGTTGGGATAACAGGCTTGGAAAAATCAATGTCCAAAGCCTGTTGCCCAACACAGCAAGAATAATTGCCAAGCTTACCTGCATAATTTTCCAAAATGTCGCCCGCCTGATGCATGACCTGATCGATTGGCCATTTGGCGACGGATTAGAAATCTTTACCCGAGAGGCACGCTGGTTCAGCGCCATAGACGGCGGCGTATTAGCCGGTTTCTCAGCCTTGTTTTATTTGTAATTTGTCCTGAAATTGAACGCGAAAATCACCAGATTCGGCGTGGCGTAATAGTATCCATATTAATTTGGTTTGTTGTCGATTCAACTGGCTGTCTCGCATCTGGCGCACCCGCTAATGTTATTTTTAACGTGATTTTTTTGGTCGGTTTGCTGGCACCACTCTTGATAATTAACAACTACAGCCATGAAGCAACCGATAAACCCAAATCACCCCATGAATCCGCCAAAACTGCTTGACGCCCCTTTCTTCCTCACGTAAAGGCTATGGCCTTATTACGGAAGCGTAGTAATGCGCGGGTGTAGCTCAGCTGGTTAGAGTGCCGGCCTGTCACGCCG
>CAZGVP010000125.1:0-8042 GCA_964529135.1 uncultured Caulobacterales bacterium
ATGTTGTTCTATCAATGAAAAACTAAGTAGAGCTTATTTTTCAATTTTAGCAAGTTGCTCTTGAAGTGACGCAAGTTGGCGTTTGATTTCATCAATATCTTGAGTTTTAGATACTGGTTCAGAAGGCGTTGCTGGCGCTTTTGGTGCACCCGGAAAATCTGGCATATTTGGCATGCCGGGCATCGTCGTTGTAAACATTTTCATGGCCTGCTCATACAGCGCCATATTTTTACGAACATTGTCCTCAAACATATTAAAACCAGGTGCCGCACCGAATGTACTGGACAGTTGTTTTTTGAACTGATCCTGATTGCGCGCAAATGCATCCATACTCATCTCAAGGTATGACGGCACGTAATTTTGCATACTGTCACCGTAAAAGCTTATCAATTGTCGCAGGAACTGGACAGGCAACAGATTTTGCCCTTTGTTCTCTTGCTCAAATATAATCTGCGTGAGTACAGGACGAGTAATATCCTCACCGCTTTTGGCATCATAGACGACAAATTCTTGGCCGCCCTTTACCAGATCAGAAAGGAAATCAAGGGTCACATATGAGCTCGTGGCCGTATTATACAACCGCCGATTTGCATATTTTTTGATAACGATGACATCACCAACCTTACCCTTGGAATTGCGGGTATCGGTCGATTTTGCATTACTGGTCTCACTCACGTAATAAGACTCCCTTAGATTCTCAGCATAGCTAGCAAGTTTAAGCTGGTGCGCTTTTTTGCACTTGCTAAGAAGTATATCACATATTTGATAATTTACTAATCATTATTGCACTGCAAAAACGCTTGATAAGCAACGCATTTTTCAACAAAACTCTTATTTCTATGACTTGTGCAGGCACGGTTAAGATGCCACAACGCGGCAAGAATTGCGTTGGTAGATTACTGACTTTTCTGGAGCCTGATTAGGGTTTCCAGACGTTCAGAGTTGTTATTGAACCTAAGCATCCCTTGTTATCTCGAAGGAGTTATTTATGCCAGAAGTCGTCATTGCATCGGCAGCCCGAACCGCAATCGGTTCATTTGGTGGCGGCCTATCAAGTGTACCCGCAGCGGAACTGGGTCGAACCGTCATTGTTGAAGCTCTAAAAAGGGCTGGCCTGGAAGGCTCGGACGTTGATGAAACCATCATGGGGCATGTACTGCAAAGTGCCCAAGGGCAAAACACGGCCCGTCAAGCAAGCTTGAATGCTGGCATTCCACAAGAGCGTCCAGCGGTGACTATTAATCAGGTTTGCGGATCGGGTCTTCGTGCCATCGCAATGGCTGCGCAAGCCATCCAAACTGGCGACGCCAAAACTGTTGTTGCAGGAGGCCATGAAAACATGTCCCTAGCACCCCATGCGGCGCACCTTCGAAATGGAACCAAAATGGGCGCTCTCAATCATGAAGACACGATGATCAAAGACGGCCTTTGGGATGCCTTTAATGATTTCCATATGGGCCAGACCGCAGAGAACCTGGCACAAAAATATCAGGTTACCCGCGAAGAGCAGGATGCATTTGCTATCGCCAGCCAAAACAAAGCAGAGGCTGCTCGCAAGGATGGAAAATTCAAAGATGAAATTACGCCTGTCACGATCAAAACACGCAAAGGCGAAATCACATTCGATAATGATGAGTATATTCGCGAAGGCGCAACCATAGACGGCGTCTCGGGTCTTAGGCCTGCATTCGTAAGAGATGGCGGCTCAGTAACTGCGGCTAATGCATCCGGTCTTAATGATGGCGCGGCAGCAATGGTAATTATGTCTGCCGAAGAAGCATCAGTACGCAACATTCAACCATTAGCAAAAATTGTGTCCTACGCGCATTGCGGCGTTGATCCGGCGCTTATGGGTATAGGCCCTGCCCCGGCTTCGAGAATGGCGTTGGAAAAAGCTGGTTGGTCTCTTGATGATGTAGACCTCATTGAAGCCAATGAAGCATTTGCAGCTCAGGCGTTATCTGTTGGCAAAGAACTTGGCTGGAATCCTGAGAAAGTGAATGTAAATGGCGGTGCTATTGCTCTGGGGCACCCGATCGGAGCATCCGGGACACGTATCCTTACAACTCTTGCTTACGAGATGAAACGGACAGGCGCGAAAAAAGGTCTTGCAACTTTATGTATTGGCGGCGGCATGGGCATTGCCATGTGTATAGAACGCTAAAATCACGGGAACACAATAAAAGGAGAACACAGATGAGTTCGAGAACTGCAATTGTTACTGGCGGTACCAGAGGTATTGGCGAAGCAATATCTATCGCCCTAAAGGATAATGGCTACACCGTCACAGCCACTTATGCAGGCAATGATCAAGCGGCAAACGAATTCAATGCTGCCACCGGCATCAACGTCGCGAAATGGGATGTCAGTGATTATTCCGCATGCGAAGTAGGCATAAAAGACATTGAAGCTACTCAAGGCCCAACTGACGTGCTTGTCAATAATGCTGGCATCACTCGAGACGGGTTTTTCCATAAAATGAGTGTAGATCAATGGAAACAGGTTATGAGTGCTGATCTTGATTCAGTTTTCAACATGACTCGAAATGTATTCCCTGGTATGCGAGATCGAGGGTTTGGGAGAGTAATCAATATTTCCTCCATCAATGGTCAAAAGGGTCAGGCTGGTCAGACAAATTACTCTGCAGCCAAAGCCGGAATGATCGGCTTTACACGTGCGTTGGCACAAGAAGGTGCCCGCAAAGGCGTTACTGTCAATGCAATTGCACCCGGCTACATTGCAACGGAAATGGTTTCTGCTATGGACCAGAAGGTTATCGATAGTATCGTCTCCGGCATCCCGGTTGGGCGCCTTGGCGAGGCTGCAGAGATTGCCCGATGTGTCAATTTTCTCGCTGGCGATGATGCTGGCTTCGTGACTGGCGCGGTTCTAACCGCCAATGGCGGGCAATACATTGCAGCTTAGCGTGTGAAACCTGTTTTAGACCGCAACCTTGCATTATCGCGCACCAAGAAACCTTAACTCGGAAAAAAATCTATTTCCATTTGTGTAAAGATTACAAATCTGGCGCTTGCTCTCTGCCGCGCAACAAATCATCGTATGGCGATGGAACATTGCCATTGATTGGGTTATCCGGATTGCCATCATAGGGTATTGACCCTGGCTTCAGGATATAACGCCCTTGGTTTATATTCTTACGGTTGATAGTCTCTTGAGGGCGGATTTTACGGGGTTTATTTACACCAAAATAATGCCATTGCAGGCCATCATGGGTGAACACGCCGGATAAATCAAAAGGTGGCAAGGCATGAGAAATAACTTCCACCAAACATCGATAACCGCGGTTATAGGAGACAGCCCCAAGGCCTACACGCTTTCTGGTTGTTCTAAAGGGATCGCAATGACGCATTACAACATCAACAGGATACGCACCAAAGTCCAACTCATATGTTTCAACTTGAGCGTATGGATCAACAAACAAATCTCCGCCAACTGTTGATCGTTTCTGAAGCAATAATAAAACATCATATTCCGTAGGTGGTGGATACCCAACACCTAGAAACATAGCAGCGATAATAGAAGAAAACATGGCGCGTATAACTCTTTACAATAAGAGTGATATTGCTTGGAAACAATTAAATACGCGCAAGGTTTGTTACCCCAATTGATGCAATAACATTCAATCAAGCTTAACCTTAACGGCTCTTAACTTTGTTTTTGAAGCTAATGCTGGTCCGACCAAATCTCACGGTAAGACCAATATAAAAGACCCGTCAAAATAAGTAGATATATTATCACCATAAAGCCAAGGTTTTTGCGCGCTTCCAATTTAGGTTCAGCGGCCCACATTAAAAACTCGGTTACATCTTTGGCATACTGCTCAACAGTTTCTTCGATATTCTCGTCAGCATAATCAACAATACCATCCACCAATGGTGGCGCCATAGCGAAGACACCACCATACGGTACTTCAACTGACTTGAGAATATGTCCGTCATCATCACGGAATTCATCTTTGATGAGTAATGACATGTCACCGGCATAATATTCGTTATAATATTGCCCGGCTGCAACAGTAGATGTCTCTGGGGCATCCTTGTAACCCTGCAACAAGCTATAGACATAATCTGGCCCATGATGGCGCGCTTTAGTAATCAGCGACAAATCTGGAGGCAAAGCACCATTGTTTGCTGAACGTGCCTGATTGCTGTTTGCGTATGGGCCTGGAATACGATCTGAGGTTAATGGCGCGCGTTGAAACATATCTCCAGCTTCATCTGGCCCAGCAGTAACTTCGAATTTATAATCAGCAGCTATCTGCTTAACATAAGGATTTTCGTTTGGGTTAGAACAATCTACAGAGTCCGGCACGCCGGCTGGGCACTCTTCCAGATGAAATGGTCCACCTTTTTGGCCAAGATTGCGAAAGGATAATTGTTCTACACCATGACAATTAGAACAAACTTCGCTGTAAACCTGCCATCCACGCTGCACAGCTTCATCATCAAAGGTACCAAAAATACCATCAAAATGCCAGTGATTGTGCTTCAGCTCTTTCGCCTTACCGCTCGCCGCAAGAGCCTCCTCACTAAGAAACGCGCCTCCTGCCATCACAGTCAAAGCAGCAAGCAGTATGCCCACACGCGAAATATACCGTTTGACATTATGTATAATTTTTTCGGTTTTCATTTTCATTCTCAGCATTGCTATGATCACCAGGTTATTCTTCAGGAACAGGCGCTGGCTCTGGTGAGCTAGGCGAAAGCTTGTTGGAAATTTTATCCGCTTTAGTTTTTTTCAAAACCGAGTCGGCGATAGATTTGGGCATTTGTGTCGGCGTTTCCATAATACCAAGCAAGGGCAGGATAATCAGGAAGAATGCGAAATAATATGCTGTCGCAATCTGCGCGAGCGTCACATAAAGACCCTCCGCCGGTTGTCCGCCAAGCCATCCAAGAAATAGGCAATCAGCCACAAAGATAATGAACCACAACTTCGCGATAGGGCGGTAACGCATTGAGCGAATTTTAGACGTATCAAGCCAGGGCAAAATAAACAAAATCATGATCGACCCAAACATAGTCAAAACACCACCTAGCTTCGCAGGGATGAAGAAAATGTCGAATGTAATCGCGCGTAACATCGCGTAGAATGGCAGGAAGTACCATTCAGGAACAATGTGCGCAGGCGTCACCAACGGATCAGCTTTGATGTAGTTATCAGGATGCCCAAGAGAATTTGGCAAATAGAACACAAAAATTGCAAACATGGTTAGGAACAATGCCATCGCGAAAGCATCCTTAACCGTGTAGTATGGGTGAAATGGCACCGTATCTTTTTTTGATTTCGCATCAAGACCGGTTGGATTGTTATTGCCAGGAATGTGCAACGCCCAAATATGCAAGACAACCACGCCAGCGATTGCAAATGGCAATAGATAATGCAGACTAAAAAAACGGTTGAGTGTTGGGTTATCCACCGCAAACCCGCCCCACAGCAAGGTTTTTAAACCTTCACCAACCACAGGTATAGCACCAAACAGGCTGGTGATCACGGTTGCTCCCCAAAAGGACATCTGCCCCCATGGTAATACGTAACCCATAAATGCAGTAGCCATCATCAACAAGAAGATCACGACACCGAGAATCCATAACATTTCACGAGGCTCTTTGTATGAACCATAATAAAGACCACGGAACATATGCAGATAAACAGCCACGAAAAACATAGATGCGCCATTAGCGTGCATATAACGGATCAACCAGCCATAATTCACATCACGCATAATATGCTCGACGCTATCAAAGGCATAATCCACATGCCCTGTGTAATGCATCGCAAGTATAACTCCTGAGATGATCTGGATAACCAGACAGATCGTCAGAATACCGCCAAAGGTCCACCAATAATTCAGGTTTTTGGGTGTTGGGAAATCTACAAAGCTATCATAGCCAAGACGCACAATTGGCAGGCGTTTGTCTAGCCATTTTTCAATACCGGTTCCAGGCGTGTAGGTTGATTCATGAGCCATGCTATTATGCCTTAGCCTATCTTGATTTTTGTATCGGTGAGAAATTCATAAGGTGGCACTAGAAGGTTTTCCGGTGCGGGACCTTTACGAATCCGTCCGGAAATATCGTAATGTGACCCATGACATGGGCAGAACCAACCATTAAAATCACCGCGCGTATCGCCGTCATCGGTACCCAAGGGGATGCAACCGAGGTGTGTACACACACCAACAACAATCATCCATTCTGGGCGCATACGACGATTTTCGTCGATCGCATCTGGGCTACCACTCAAATTTTCATTTCTGGCACTACTATCAGTGATTTCTGCCAGATTTGTCGCTTCGGCTTCAGAAATTTCTTCCGGGGTTCTATGACGGATAAAAACCGGTTTCTTCTGCCAGATCACCTTGATGGCTGAGCCTACGGGAATATCAGCTAGATCAATTTCAGTGGATGAAAGCGCCAGAACGGATGCATCCGGATTCATCTGCTGAACAAGAGGCCAGACAAAACCTGCAGCCCCCACCGCAGCTACGGACCCTGAGAGTAAATGAATAAAATCTCGCCGTGTCGGCTGATCTTCATCATGGGTGTTTTCAACTGTCATGAAAATCTCGTTATCTGTGATCACGAAGCACAAACTCCGCCATAATTTGCCGCTGTTTGCCACGTCTCATAAGGTAAATCCAGACTTGCCGCTGGGATATGCCCCGTTCGCGACAATTTGCGCAACCGAGCCAACAACCATTGCGGTCATGCCTATAAACCCGGCATAGAAGAGACTATGCGTCTTTGTCTTTATCAACCGGATATGGCCCCCAATGTTGGGGCCGCGATTCGCACCGCCGCTTGCTTTGGGGTGCCACTCGACATTATCGAACCTTGCGGCTTCCCGCTCACCGGTCGGGATATCAAGCGGGTGGCGATGGACTACTCTGCGCTACATGATCCCGTTCGTCATGCTAGTTTTGAAAATTGGCAAAAATCGCCTGAACGAGCCAATCATCGGATTATATTGATGACGACAAAGGCTGCAGGTAGCCTATACGACTTTGTCTTTAAACCGGACGACATCATCATGATGGGGCGCGAAAGTGCCGGTGTACCAGAGGAAATCCACAAAAAGGCAGACGCACGTATTTTCATTCCCATGGTAACAGGCGCTCGTTCATTGAATGTCATTGTAAGTGCTGCTGTTGCCTTGTCAGAAGCCAAACGCCAGTTTCATGCATCTTCTCCACGCGCTTGCACCAATAATTGATGGCCTATCTGGATTTAAGAAACAAATGCCGAATTGCAGCAGCGGAATTCTCATCACTCAACAAAGCTTGATAGAAGACATACCGGGCGGTACAGGCGAGTACCCTATCTTGCTGTTTTTCCTCAGCGCTTCCCTGTGGGCCATACTCGCCAGTCAAAAGGCCCGCATTTTCGAAACCAGCAACTTGCAACATCTGGAAATTAGCCTGTGAGACAGCGCCAGCCGCTAGATCGCTGTCATAAAGTGGCACCTCACCGCCAGCTGATTCAACGAGCCTTGCATATAGTTTGAACTGTAACTCAAGCAGATCCCCACCCACAGCCGCGCGAAATGCCGGAAAATCAAAGCCCTCATACCCATACCCCCCATAAAGCCATCCATAACAAGCA
Organism: uncultured Caulobacterales bacterium; assembly: GCA_964529135.1. GTDB lineage: Bacteria > Pseudomonadota > Alphaproteobacteria > Caulobacterales > Parvularculaceae > CALLPQ01. Next base: position 7,626 of record CAZGVP010000125.1, read on the forward strand.
TTGGGATTTTCCTGAACTAATGTTTGAGTGGTAATAGCTAATCCTTCAATAAGGGTGACAATCGCATTGTCAGTGGCGCGTGGGAGATATTTCAACGCCTCATCAACTCCTACAGTCAGCGCATATTCGTCTGCATTTATAGAGTTAACATCAGGCTCAGCGGTCATTGTCTCCAGAAAAGTTTCATTATGATTTATGAGAGTAGCTAAAAGGATATTGCTTGCTGTGCCAGTTTGTTCAGGTACTAAATTTTCATCAATTGGTACTGCATTTTCTGAGGTATGTTTTTGCAGTAATAAAACGCTCTGATCCGTTTCTTTTACAGGCCCAACCTCTACGGTACTGAAGAAACTATTCGTCACGATCGGAAGAATCACACCACCCTTGCTCTGAAAGTTCTTGGGCGATTGTTTCAGT
>CAZGVP010000126.1:0-8031 GCA_964529135.1 uncultured Caulobacterales bacterium
TGGTGGCGATGCTGATGCCTTTGGCGAAGAGGTGGACCGTTTGTGGGATCAGGAAAAACCACTCTATAACGAGTTACATTGCTATACCCGCAACCAGCTTAATGCTCAGTATGGAGATGAGGCAGTACCAGCAGGTCAACCAATCCGCGCCGATCTTCTCGGTAACATGTGGGCTCAGCAATGGGGGTCACTTGGAGATATTGTCACAACCGGTAACGATACTCCCGGACTGGATACTGACAAACTACTCACTAATGCTGGGTATACTGAAAAGAAAATGGTTGAGACGGGGGAAGCTTTTTTCACATCAATGGGTTTTGAACCATTGCCACAAACTTTCTGGGAACGGTCACAAATCGTTAAACCGGAAGGACGCGAAGTTGTATGTCACGCTTCTGCCTGGGACCTTGATGCAAAAGATGATATTCGCATCAAAATGTGTACCAAGGTCAATGGAGAAGATTTCCAGACTGTACACCATGAACTGGGGCATAATTTTTATCAGCGCGCCTACAAAAACCAGTCCAACCTGCATCAAAATGGCGCCAATGACGGGTTTCACGAAGCGATTGGTGACATGGTCGGCTTATCCATCACGCCCGCCTATCTAAACCAAATTGGATTGCTTGATGAAAATAATATTCCTGATGCTTCGGGTGATATCGGCCTCCTCCTGGGTCAAGCGTTGGATAAGGTGGCATTCCTGCCGTTTGGCCTTCTTGTTGATAAATGGCGGTGGCAGGTTTTCTCTGGTGAACTGACCCCTGCAACCTACAATGAAGGCTGGTGGGCACTGAGAAAAGAATATCAAGGCATCGAACCACCTGTAAGCCGCCCCGCAGATGCATTTGATCCCGGTTCAAAATATCACGTACCCAATAATGTTCCCTATATGCGATATTTCCTTGCCCATATTTTGCAGTTTCAATTCTATAAAGCTGCGTGTGATCAGATTGGATGGGAAGGCCCGTTACACCGTTGCTCTATCTACGGATCAAAACAAGTGGGCACCAAATTCAACGCCATGATGGAGCTGGGCGCCTCAAAACCATGGCCTGACGCACTGGAAGCATTCACAGGCACGCGCCAGATGGATGGTAGTGCAGTGGTTGAATATTTTGCTCCGCTTATGGATTGGCTCCAGGAACAAAACAATGACCAACAATGTGGATGGGAATAATAACCGATTAGTATCTTTGTCTAATTTCGGTAAGAACGCGGGCAACTTCAGCCCGCGTTTTTTCTAGCGCCACATCTGTTGGAATAATGTAGTCAGCTTGTTCGCGTTTTTGAATATCAGGCATTTGACGCGCTAAAATTGTTTCCAATTTTTCTAACGACATATTTGATCTGGCAAGAACACGTTTTTTTTGTATATCAGCAGCAGCAGACACCACAACCACCGCATCAAATGCATCTTTAGTACCGTTTTCAAACAATAAAGGGATATCCAGAACACATATATCAACACCTTGCTGTTCTGTAGATTTTAGAAAGTCAATACGGTCCAATGCCACCAGGGGATGAACTATCGCTTCAAGGGTTTTTAATCGGTCCGGGTTTTTTTGCAAAATGGCGGATAATTTACCGCGATCCACAACATCATTTAACACTGCATCTGGAAATTCTTCGCCAACTGCTTCAACAGCAGCTCCACCAACATCATAAAGCCGATGAACAGCAGCATCAGCATCCCATACAGCACAATCTTCCTCAGCAAACATTTTAGCAACTGTGCTTTTACCCATGCCAATAGAACCGGTTAACCCAATTACGATAGTTTTCTTATGAGTTTTTATAGCGATTTTTTGCTCAAGCAAATTTCGTAATGGTGTATCAACGGTTGCCTCCTCACCTAACCATGTTTTGTATCCCGGAACTGCCTGATACATTAACATAGACAAGCCGTCGATTGTTCTCAGCCCATATTCGCGCGCTTCAAAAAGCAATGGTGTAACCAGCGGACTATAGACAATATCAGCAACCACCCTATGGCCTTTTTTTGGATCAATAACAAAATCTAAAGCAGGGTTTCCCGCCATACCAAGCGCAGTGGTATTTACGATTACATCAGCATTTTGCTGGTTATAATTTTTCCATAAAATTACTTGAAAATCAGTTTCCGTATAATGCGATCTTAATTTTTTAACGAGGTCATTTGCTTTTTCGGGTGTGCGATTAGATATATATATTTTTTTGAAACCTGACTGGATTAAGGCAATAATAACACCGCTTGCTGCACCCCCTGCGCCAAGCACGAGGGCTATAGTAAAATCATCATCAGGTTTTAATTCTGCTTCAAACGCTTTTTGAAACCCGACAATGTCAGAATTATCTGCAATGATCTTTGTACCATCAAAGGTTAACATATTGGCAGCCCCCGCTATCAATGCATTTTTGGAAGCAATATCAGAAATTGCTAACGCGTTTATTTTATGGGGCATAGTAACATTGACGCCTGCATACCCTTCTAGCGCCAGTTGTCTGATTTTTACGTTAAAGTCTTCAGGGGCAATTTCTATGGCATGGTAACTTGCATTCCTGCCCTCGCGCCGTGCCCATTCATTGTGAATAACAGGGGATAATGATTGTGTTATTGGGTATCCAACCACACCAGCATGACGCAGATGGTTTTTTTTCTTTGTCATTTGCTTTAAAAATCAACCAGATTGAATTTACGCAACGCTTCAAGAAGTGGATTTAACGCCAAGCCGAGCACTGCAAAATAATCACCTTCAACTTTATCAAATAATCGTATTCCGTAACTTTCAACCTGATAAGCACCTACACTTTTTAAAATAGAACTATCACAAACATCAAAATAACGGCTCAATTCTGCTTCAGAGTAATTGCGAAACCACAATGTTGGCTGTTCTATGTTTTTCCACACAACATCCCCATCCTGCAAAATGACAGCGGCATTTATTAATGTATGTGGCTTTCCTCTCATTAACAAAAATCGATTATAAGCTTCAGCTTGGGACTTTGGTTTATCGTAGAGATCACCTTCAAATTCTAAAATTTGATCAACCCCTAAAACATACTCATCCATTAATGGTTCAACAGCAGATGCTTTTGCAATGGCTAACTCTAATGCGATATTACGAAGTGATTTACCTTGAGACAATCCTTGCTTTTTTATCCTGTCTTCATCAGTTCCTGATTTCATGATTTTAAAATCAACACCTGCATTGCGCAGAATTGTTGCGCGAACTTCACTACCAGAAGCGAGAATAAGGCCAGCATTATTCATTGATAATAACCTCGTTTTGGCGTGCAGAGAGTTTGGTAAGAATTTGTGCTGCCGTTTCTTCTACAGATCTTTTGGTTACATCAATCACTGGCCAGCGATGTTTAACGAACATACGCTTTGCCTTTATTAACTCTGCTTTAATCGCATCCATATCTGCATAACTGGAATCACTATCGGCATTCATAGATCCGAGGCGGTTTTTACGTATTTGACCAAGGCGATCAGGGCTGGCTATTAAACCTACGACCATTGGACGCTTTAGGGAGAAAAGCTCTGAGGGAGGTTCACTTGTTGGTACCAGAGGAATATTTGCCGCTTTAATACCCCGATTAGCAAGATACATACATGTTGGTGTTTTTGACGTTCGACTTACCCCCACCAGCACAACATCAGCTGCTTCCAAATCCCAAGTCATTTGACCATCATCATGTGCAAGGGTGTAATCAAGGGCAGCAATCCGACCAAAATATGCGTCATCCATTCTGTGTTGAGCACCCGTATCCAGGTTTTGCTCAAGATCGAGATAATCAGCAAAGGCTTTCGTCAAGGGATCAAGAACAGAAACTGCGGGAATATGCATTTCGCTACAACGCAACTCCAACTGACGCCTCAAGTCCGGATTGACAATAGTATACAGTACCAGACCAGGTGCTTCTTCAATAGCACGTAGAGTTTTTTCCAATTGGCCTCTCGACCTAATCAATGCATAAATATGTTCCATTGGTGTAGCGGTATGGAATTGTGCTGTGGTTGCTTTCAACATTGTATTGAGTGTTTCACCGGTAGAATCAGAAACCAGATGTACATGAAAATATGTTGCTGCAGGTTGTTCTATAACGTCTGGCTCTCCTGATATTTCAGTATGGCCATAGGATCTATCTACCATTGGAAACTCCGTGGAAAACTGATCCTTTGAGACATGCTTTTGTTTTCCTTGTGAAAAATGCATAAGTTATACTGGTAATACCAGCCATACCCACTGATAAGTTTATACCTGTGAGAATAGTGTATAAACATTGCAGATTTGCAGTATAATTAATTATCCCCATTTTATCCTGCATTAATTCTTTCAAAAACTGTTTTTTTATAAGCCTTTAAAACCTTATAAAGTCGTTCTCATTGTTTTTTTGCTATGATAAAACTTGTGGAAAATTTTCGAATTAATTCTGGAAAAGATGAATATCGACAGTTTTCCCCTATATTCACCCCTATTCTTATATTAACCCATTCTTAAGAATCATTAAGAGAAAGTTAATCTGTTGAAAGATCCAGCCATATCATCCAGCAACCTTTTCTTAGAAACCATAAATAGCCTTCAATTAAAAAGAACTCCGGTTTGGTTTATGAGACAAGCAGGTCGCCACCTTCCAGAGTATAGGGCGGTAAGGCAAAAGGCAGGATCATTTCTTGAGCTATGTTATAATCCTAATCTTGCCAGTGAAGTAACATTACAGCCAGTTCGTCGATATGATATGGATGCAGCAATCCTTTTCGCTGATATCTTATTAATCCCGCATGCTTTAGGACAAAAAGTGTGGTTTGTTACTGGCGAAGGACCTAAACTTGATCCGGTTATAACTCATAAAAATATTGATTCTTTTCGGAAAAGAAATGATCCTTCTGTCCTTGAACCAATATATGAAACCATCCGTCTCACGAAAACGGGTTTAGGGGTTGATAAGGCTCTTATCGGGTTTGCAGGAGCCCCGTGGACTGTTGCAACCTATATGTTAGCTGGTGGTCCTTCAAAAGACCCTTCAGCTCTCAGGATCCATTATTACAAGGACCCTGGTTTTGTCACTGCGCTATTGGATTTACTGGTAGAGCTAACGAGTGCTTATCTCATTGAGCAATCAAAAGCCGGTGTAAATGCAATTCAACTGTTTGATAGCTGGGCGGGAGGACTACCCGAAGAAATACTTTTTGACGTTAGTTTGAAGCCTATGGCGCAGATAGCCAGAAACGTGAAAGCGGCCATACCAGACATCCCCGTGATATTTTTTCCAAAAGGGGTAGGGCAAGTCGCCACTGAGTTTGCAAAAAGTGAGTTTTGTGACGGGATTGGAATTGATACGACAACGCCAGCTGACTGGGCTTTAGAATATCTCAGCCCACATGCTGTAGTGCAAGGTGGGCTTGATCCATTATTGGTTGTGACTGGAGGAGAGCCCATGGAACGGGCGGCACGTCATTATTTAAAAGTTTTTAGACAGACCCCGTATATTTTTAATCTCGGTCATGGATTTACACCAGAAACGCCAATTGAAAATGTTGTAAGATTGATGGAAATTATCCGGGAAGGGGCTTAAATTAAGGTTATGGATTTTCTTGCATCAATTGGACAGTGGTTAAAAGCCGGGCATTTGGTATTCGTCGTCGCCTGGATGGCGGCAATGATGTATTTGCCGCGTTTGTTCATTTACCATTATAAAGCGGATACAGGAAGTGAACTTTCTGAGACACTCAAAGTGATGGAACGCAGGCTGGCAAAAGGAATTATGACACCGTCAATGCTGGCCGTATGGATTTTTGCTGTCTTGTTGGTGATTGTAAATCCGAGTGTTTTTTCGGCTATATGGTTTTATGTGAAACTAATAGCTGTCATCGCAATGACAGCTATTCATGGGTTTTATACTGCTTCACTGAAAAAATTTGCCGTTGATCAGCGACCAAAAACTGAGAAGTTCTGGCGTATTATCAATGAATGTCCATTTATATTGCTGATCATTATTCTAATTATGGTGCTCGTAAAACCGTTCGCATGAGTAGTGGGTCAGTTAGAAACCTGATGCATTATCAGGTAGTTTTTGGCCTGAATATGGGCAGGAATTCGCCATACATGAGTGCCTTAAAACGCCCAAAGACAGATATTCTAGCCTTTCCGGTACATTTGTTTATAGTTCCGACAATCAATGATGGAGATAAAAATGAATTCAGAGAACCTTTTGCGTGGTTTTTTGTTCGTTGCAATCATAGCGGGCTTGTTTCTTGTGATTGGCGGTTTGGTAGAGGTTTTCAACGGCGATAAAAGCGGCTTGTCGCAGATTGTCATTGGTGCCGGTGGGCTCGGCGCTTCTGGATTGTTATTAAGCAGAGGAAATAAAAAAGTCACAAAAAAAGATGACCATTGACATTTTCGCAATTGCTCAACGATCATTTAAAGACCTAAACTCGCTTCAAGTAAGACACTAAAGGTTTCGGCGAAACCCTGCCACAAAGCGGTCGTTCACAAATTCATGCGCTGCTTTCGCTTTCTGGCGAAAACTACCTTTAAAAATCCAAACTGACCCATTACTAGCGTATCAGCATTATTGACGTTTTCTGAAGCTTCGCTATATGTGGTGTTGTCTTTTCTTTTGGCATCGGTCCATAGTTGCGTAACTGCAGTAAGGTCGACTGCCCCCCAACCAAACAATGAGAGATCTTACACCAGCCAATGTGTCCGGTGTTATTGTGATCTAAATATCCCGAAATTTATCGAACGAGTGATCTTATGCTCCCGAAGACAATGACCCTTGATGAACTGAAAGCGAAATCGCCGACAGATCTTTTAACTTTTGCTGAAGAGCTGGAAGTTGAAGGTGCGTCCACTAAACGCAAACAAGAACTTCTTTTTGAAATCCTCAAAGAGCTTGCTGACCGGGAAGTAGAAATCTCGGGCGGTGGTGTTCTGGAAGTTCTTTCTGATGGATTTGGTTTTTTACGATCAGCAGATGCAAACTATCTTGCTGGTCCTGATGATATTTATGTATCGCCTCAACAAATAAGAAAACTCGCATTGCGCACAGGCGATACTGTCATAGGTGAAATTCGCAGCCCAAAAGATGGTGAGCGATATTTTGCGTTGACTAAAGTTGCATCAATTAATTTTGAAGATCCTGATCGTGCGCGCCACAAGGTCCACTTTGATAATCTAACGCCGCTTTATCCCGATGAACGCATCAAGATGGAAGTTGAAGATAAGCCAGGTAAAGATCTATCTTCACGTGTAATCGATATGGTGGCACCACTGGGTAAAGGCCAGAGGGCTTTAATTGTAGCACCGCCTCGTACTGGTAAAACTGTTCTTTTGCAAAATATTGCACATTCTATCGCCGCTAATCATCCTGAATGCTATCTCATTGTATTGCTGATCGATGAGCGCCCTGAAGAGGTGACGGACATGCAACGGTCGGTAAAAGGAGAAGTGGTTTCCTCAACTTTTGATGAACCAGCAACACGTCACGTTCAAGTTGCAGAAATGGTGATTGAAAAATCAAAACGACTAGTAGAGCATGGCCGTGATGTTGTGATCCTCCTTGATTCAATTACTCGTCTTGGCCGCGCCTATAATACAGTGGTGCCGTCCTCTGGTAAGGTTTTAACCGGTGGTGTTGATGCTAACGCGCTTCAACGGCCTAAACGCTTCTTTGGTGCTGCCCGTAATATTGAAGAAGGCGGTAGCTTGACAATTATTGCGACGGCATTGATCGATACCGGTTCTAAAATGGACGAGGTTATATTTGAAGAATTTAAAGGTACGGGTAACTCGGAGATTGTTCTTGATCGCAAAGTTGCGGATAAACGAACCTATCCGGCTATGGATGTTGCTAAATCAGGTACCCGGAAAGAAGATCTTCTTACTGACAAAAATAAACTTCAAAAAGTTTATGTTTTGCGCCGGATTCTTTCACCGATGGGAACAACGGATGCAATTGAATTTTTGATTGGCAAACTAAAGCAAACCAAAAACAATAATGATTTCTTTGATACGATGAATACATAATTTAGGAAATTAT
>CAZGVP010000127.1:0-8004 GCA_964529135.1 uncultured Caulobacterales bacterium
GGGCACCAACATCTCGCGCAGGTTGAGCGTGCGTGGCACGCCGTCGACCAGAGCCACCGCGTTCATGCCAAAGCTGGTCTGCAGCTGACTGAAGCGATAAAGCTGGTTCAGCACCACATCTGCCGTTGCATCACGGCGCAGTTCAACAACCACACGAATACCATGGCGATTTGATTCATCACGAATATCCGCAATGCCCTCAACTTTTTTCTCGCGCACCAAACCTGCAATACGCTCAACCATATGGGCTTTATTCACCTGAAAAGGGATCTCGGTAATAATAATCGCATAACGATCCTTACGGATTTCCTCAATGCTCGCTCGTCCGCGCATAATAACAGAGCCACGCCCAGTCATCAGCGCTGAGCGTGAACCAGCATGACCAAGGATAAGTCCAGCAGTTGGGAAGTCAGGTCCGGGAACAATTTCCAACAAATCCGTGTCGCTCACTTCAGGATCATCAATCATCGCGACCGTAGCGTCGATGACTTCGCCCAGATTATGTGGTGGAATATTGGTAGCCATCCCTACCGCAATACCACCTGCCCCATTGACCAGAAGATTGGGAAAGCGCGCCGGCAAAACCTTTGGTTCATGCTCGGACCCATCATAATTGGGTTGGTAGTCAACTGTATCTTTTTCGACATCTTCCAGGAGCGCTGAGGCAACTTTTTCCATGCGCACTTCGGTATAACGATATGCAGCTGGCGGATCGCCATCAATAGAACCAAAATTTCCCTGACCATCGAGGAGTGGCAATCGCAAAGAAAAATCCTGTGCCATCCGCACCAACGCGTCATAAACCGACTGATCACCATGAGGGTGATACTTACCAATAACGTCACCGACCACGCGAGCCGATTTGCGGTATGGTTTATTCCAGTGATTGCCATTTTCCTGCATCGACCAAAGAACTCGCCGATGCACCGGTTTCAAGCCATCACGAGCATCTGGAATAGCCCGCGAGACAATGACACTCATGGCATAATCAAGATAGGATCGTCGCATCTCCTCTTCGATAGAGATGGAACTCAAACCTGTTTCTTTTGGAGTTTCGTCCTCGGGACCATTATCGGAAGGTGGTTCGTTTTTATCGTCGCTCACAGAAATTCCTGGCTGGTAATCTGATTTCAATGGCCAAAAGCCACGAGTGAATCAGGGGGTAAAACTATGTCTGACACGTAGCATTTAGGCTAGTTTGTAGCAAGTAAAAGAGACATTTTGAAGTGGGTCAGTTTGAATTTTTAAAGAGCTGTTTATTGCAAATTGCGGGCATAGGCTCTTATGCTATAATAGAATCATGAGCCGCTTTACTCCATTACGGAATGCCCTAGATTCTAAGGGGTGGGAAATAACCCTAGACGATGTTAGCGATGATTATTGGTGGGCGTATGAAATTTGGCTGCTTCGGTCAAGCTGGTCACCTATTGGGAAGTGCATATACCTGATATTACTGGTCGATCCTTTGTGGGAAGGGGACTTCAACAACGTTCCTGATACTGCGGTATGGGCTGTTGGCTTGTCGGATTATATCCCAGCCGATAGACCGTCGGGTGAGATTTGGGAATATTCTGTAAAGAAACAATATAGCGAGATGATTCAACAAACGTTAGAACAAGCTGCAGATATGCGAGTGTCCGCTTAGTGTCAAAAATTACCTTGTGATGTATTTGATTTTTAACTGAGCCACTACCGAACGTTTAAACAATATAGAATTATTCCCAAACTCGTTGGATTAAGAGACTGTATTTTAAAGAACAGTATTAGCCTTTCGTCTACTGACGGAACCAGCTTTTGCGCCGGTCCGTGGATTGCTTTTCTGCGTGTCGAACATCACCCTCGCCAGGCCCTGAAGTTGGTGGCACCAGCGCGTTGGGATTCCACGGTCCATAACTAAAGCTTTGCGCCCCGGCCCCTGGCTGATAGCCGGTCATTGCGCCCCTGCCCGTCATTGCCGGCGCCATGGGAGCTGGATTAATCGTTGCGGGAGCCTGTTTACGCCCAAAACGCCCAATCCGAGCACGAACTTCCGGAGCCACGGTTTTAACGCTACTGCCCGACAGGCTTGATGGGAATAATGCCATCATATTCATAATTTCTGTTGGCATTTGCACCGAAACATTAAGCCCGAGTTCTGATGCATGTGCCGGAATAATTGGATAATCATGGGTCCAACGCCCGGACGATAATTGCTCAGCGACAGCCATCGCCGCATTGTCAGAAACCGTGCCTGATAACAACTCGTATGCGGCGCTTTGCAATTGCCGGATCGCCATCTCCCCCACATCAGCAAGGATGAGCGTATAATCCTCAATCGCGTCGGTGCTTTTTTCCTGCTTCATGCGCAGGACCGACGCCGCCGGAAGACCGCCAATTTGCGGATCAATAGGACCAAGAACTGCATGCTGGCTCAACACCACCTCATCGGCAGCAAGCGCAATTAACGTACCACCGGACATCGCGTAATGGGGAACAAACACAGTGGTGCGCCCAGGGTGAGCTTTTATCGCTCGCGCGATTTGCAAGGCAGGCAACACCAAACCACCAGGAGTATGCAAGACAATTTCCAAAGGCATCTCATCGGGCGTACGACGAATAGCCTCCAACACATCCTCAGCATCATTCAAATCGATATATTTCAATACAGGAACCCCAAGAATCCCCATTGGCTCTTGGCGATGTACAATCGCAATAAGTCGTGACTTTCGCTTTTTTTGAATGCACGTAAATTTCTTGATCAATTCCTCATGCGCTTTTTGTTGCTGCATGCGCGGAATGATGAAAAACACCACAATGAAAAATAGCGGTAACAATAGACCGAAAAGTGCGTCCATGGCCCAAGTTTACTCCTTATTTACTGTATTGTATTGATCAAAAACATCCTAGACATCTATTTCGCCCGGCAATGAGCCTTGACCATTAGAGCGCACCTGAATATGTGCGATTGCAAACATCACCACAGCTGATATTTCTGTAAGCTGATCATCTTGCTGGTGAGTCGCTCGCGCTTTTACGTGCCACCCATTTTCAGCTTTCACGACCCATAGGGAGCTTTTCATTTTAATATCACTGCCTTCTGGAGTAATATCAAAACCAATCGCAGAAACTTCTTCAAATACATTGCCATTATCATCGCCGATTTCCACTACTGGTACAGGCATCGTCTTAGTAGTTTTGAAACGATCTGCTATGTCCTGGGCAATTGATGCCGCATGATCATGTTGCGATACAGTGGGCCAATATGATGCGTACAGCGTTATGACGCCGCCAGTATTGGCTTGGTAGGTACACCCCACATCAAGCCCTTTATCATCAAATAGATGTAGACGGCTCAGTCTAAGCTTATAACCACCTTCATTAGAATCCCAATTAATGGGACAGCTCAATCCAGAATTTTGATGTAAAAGTTTTCCGTCCAACTCAATCCAGCCTGAAGGCAAATCATTTTGTACGCTGGTAAGGTTGGTTGAATCGAAATCAAATGACAGTCGATTCAGATGCTTGAACCGATTAGTACTGTCATCATTGCCGGTTTGATTAACCTCTTCATGTTTATAGGCAACCGGTAAATAAGGTGTAGCGGCAGCTTTATGGTTAATGAAGCCTCGCTCGCCCTGCCCTACCAGATTTAGGTTACTCACAATGTTTGCCAACTGAATTCGGTTGAGTTGATCGAGCCCCTGAGTCGGATCAAATCGCTCCCCACCTACAAAATAACCGGCACCCCTCTCTCCAGAAATAGTAAAATCGTCAAGATAATCAGGATCGCCCTGGCCTATTGGCGTACTTGCGCATCCGGCAAGCCCTGCTACGGACGCAAGAATCGCCGTTAATGCTAAGTTTATCTTTTGGGTTACGGCCATTTTTTCGCCCCTATTCTAATGAGCATTACTACACTCGAACACGTACAGAGACTCAATTGCCACTATAGGTGTAACACCATTTAATTCTGCGCATTTCTCAACGCGAAGGCCAGAGAAAAGCTATAAAAAGTAGTAAAAAGCGCTCACCCAATTTCAAAATGGCGACTTGTGATGCATATTTACCCCTCGAACTGCATCATGTACATTCTAACGCAATAGAAAAGCGCACAAAATGCGCTTTTTACATGGGCAGATAGCACATATGATAGAAAGCAGAAATTATAGATAAAAGCCTGTAAAAAAGTACGGCATTATAAAATGTTTGGCTCAACACTGAGAACAAGCAAAATATTGTTGCTACGAAAGCATGATCTACAGGCTTACATTTTTGTCTATACAAACCACTCAGTTTTCACGCCTGGCCAAAAAGGCCAGTCTTTCGAACATGTGCACGTCCTGTTCATTTTTCAAAAGTGCACCATGGAGTGGCGGGATTGCCTTGCGAACATCTTTTTCCCGCAAGGCCTCAAGGTCGATATCTTCGACCATCAAAAGCTTTAACCAATCAAGCAACTCAGAGGTTGAAGGTTTCTTCTTTAACCCCGGCACGTCACGCAATTCGTAAAATACCTTCATCGCATTGGCCACAAGACGCTGCTTAATTTCCGGGAAATGCACATTCACGATAGAATTCATCGTCTCAGTGTCTGGGAACTTGATATAATGGAAAAAACACCGGCGCAAAAAAGCATCTGGCAATTCTTTTTCATTATTTGAGGTAATTATTACGATTGGCCGCTGCTCGGCTTTTATCGTTTCCCCGGTCTCATAGACATAAAATTCCATCCGATCGAGTTCTTGCAAAAGGTCGTTGGGAAATTCGATATCAGCCTTATCAATTTCATCAATCAGCAAGATAGGGCGTTGCTCTGAGGTAAAAGCCTCCCAGAGTTTGCCACGTTTGATATAGTTTTTTACATCCCGTGCACGCTCCTCACCCAATTGGCCATCCCTCAATCGCGCAACTGCATCATACTCATAAAGACCCTGATGGGCTTTGGTGGTAGATTTGATGTGCCATTGCATCAAAGGCGCATCAAGCGCTTTGGCAACCTCTTCAGCCAAGACGGTTTTGCCGGTTCCAGGTTCCCCCTTTATCAAAAGCGGGCGCTCCAGCGTAACCGCTGCATTCACTGCCACCTTCAGATCATCGGTGGCGATATAGTTTTTAGTACCGGTAAATTTCACAACTTGCCTCAAAATTACAATTGAGCTTGGAAACTACCCAGCAGGCAATTACCTTGCAAGCACTCAGGGCAGCAATTGATGCAAGGCATGCAGCATTTATTGTAAAGCTCCACAAACTAATACTAGCGCATCAGTGTGCAATTCAATGGTTGAAAGTAAACCCGCCAATTGCATACGCCCTACGCGCATGTAGGTAAGTGGCCTTGATTTTTTGAGCCACCTATAGTTATTTTTCATGTTGGTCGAGAAATTCAGGTCCCCATGTCAGCAAAGGTCATACATATACCCTCAAAACTATGGGCATTGATGGTAAGGGCAGGCTTTATATTTGTTACATGTCTTATCGTCGGAGTGATGATTAATCTTTTTTCTCCCAGTGTAACTCTCATACTCGATTCAGACGAACGCCTTACATTCTGGCTGACATTATGCCTTATTGGGGGAATGGGAATTTTCTTTTGCGATGTAATTTTAAATAATTTCGCACAACAATTACCGGGTATTATAAAAGCCATAGCTCAATCTATCGCAGGCTCAATTGCGGTATTAATTCCTGTTTTCACGATTTACGAAGCAGAAGACCTGCCAGGTCCCGAAAATACTGTAATTATTGTTTGGGCCGTTATGGTTTTGATTGTTGCAGGTAGCGCTATCCTCAGAAGTCAAAGCCACGATAATAAAAATGAAGTTGGAGATATTGAGCGCAAAGCTGCCCTCCCGGTTACTGATAATGCAGTGCCAAAAATTCTTTCCCGATTGCCTGTTCATTTCCAAAATGCTGAACTTTATGCACTTTCTGCTGAGAATCATTATGTCCGCGTGCATACATCTCAAGGAGAGGAAATGTTATTGATGAGATTATCCGATGCAATTATGGAAACCGACCATGTCACAGGTACGCAAACTCATCGATCTTGGTGGGTAGCTAAAGCAGCCATTAATAGCATTAGGTTAAAAGGACGAACAGCTGAAATCAGCTTGAAGAATGAAACCAGTATTCCTGTTAGCCGAACAGCGTTGAAGACTTTGAAAAACGCTGGATGGCTCTAAAATGCGCGGCCAGCTTACGCTGCGTGAATGGTCAATCAAGTAATTTCGCGCATCACTGGGCCATTTCACGCATTTTAGCTTTACAGGCTAAATTTTTATTTGCTCTTTGATTTTCAACTGTAAGATGGAGAACAATGATGAAATTCAAAAATGTATTCTCAAAAGCAAGCCTGATGTTTATGGCCGCACCTATATTGATTGCGTCAATATCTGTAAACGCACATGAAAATATACAGGCAAATGAATTAACGACATTGCAGCAAAATTCAGAACAGGCACGCAACTTTGATTATTGCACATGGGCATTTGATAAAGGCGGCAAAAACATATCACTACCAAACTATGATGCCATGCTAGAGCGCGAGACTACATCATTATCGCCTGAGGAATGGGCGGCAACTGCATTATTAGATGCTGGTACACGTATTGCTCAAAATGCAACGACAAAGGAAGCCTGTAATAATAGCTTTGCAGTCGGCACTCAAAATTTCGATACACAGTTAGAAGCTTCTTTGGCAAGCCATTGGGCACAAGCAAAGTACAAGAAAAAGAAAAACAAACAGATTGCTTTAGTTCAAAAGACCCTTGTAACATTTTGGGTCGAAGATCAGGCCGCTCGGCGTGTTTACATTGCCTCAAAAACCGAAGACAAAACCGGTGCTGAGCATTGGACGCGCCGCCTCGCCGTCACTCACACAGCTCAATCAGATGATCGTTCAACGCAATATATGAAAGATTTGCTGAATGATTATGACTGGATAGACCGTAAGCGGTTTGGCAAACGTGTATCAATGGCAGCTTGGCTAATTGTACAGCATGCCGATGGCGATGTTGAGTTGCAATCTCTTGCCTTAAGCCGCATGGAACCATATTTAAAAAATGGCGGAATAGACAAAAGCAATTATGCTTTTTTATGGGATCGTGTTGCTGTCAATAGTGGACAAAAACAGCGCTACGGAACCCAGCCCACATGGGAATGTACAGCAGAAGGTAATCTGACCCTTCAGCCTCTTGAGGATCCCGAGAATGTGAATAAGCGCAGGAAAAAAATGGGTATGGGCTCCGTTGAAAAAAGCCTTGCCAATATGGCAAAGAGTGTATGTGGTTAAACTTAACCTGTTCAAATACCACCTCTCTCATTTTAATCTTCAATCATTTTAAAGAGCTTTTTCGGTGCATTCATCATTATCTTATCGTTGAGGTTATGCTCAGGCACTCTCAAATAAGAAGAATTCCCAGCGGCTTCATAATTCGCTATAGAAATGGCTAGAATTATAGTTTTCGTGATTCCAAGCATGATTTTTGCATCTGGGGCTTTTATGCGCATTAATTTTCTCCTCGCCTTCTTCCTAGCCATAATCATGGTTGCCTGTATTGCCTGTTCACCACGAGGCAAAGGCAAAGACAGTTCATTTTCTGGGATCACCAGAGGTCTGGATAAACGAGAAGGCTTCTTTGATATCTATGTGGACAATCGTGGCGGGCGGATTTTTGCCCGCCTCCCCAAACCCGATGAAAATGGGTTATCGATAAGAATGATCCATGCCAATAGCCTGAATGCCGGATTGGGTTCAAATCCTGTCGGTCTTGATCGGGGTCTCACGACCAATGGCCAAATACTCGCGTTCCGTTTGGCCGGTGGCAAGTTAGTGGCGGAAATCGAAAATTGGAAATATCGTGCCAGCGCCGATAATGAGTTTGAAAAACAATCAGTGCGAAATTCTTTCGCGAAATCATACCTTTGGGCAGGAAAAATCTCCGCCCGTGCCGGCAATGGTGATTTACTCGTAGATATTTCTGATCTGCTGACCATAGATATGATGAGCATACGCTGAGCCTTTTT
>CAZGVP010000128.1:0-7994 GCA_964529135.1 uncultured Caulobacterales bacterium
ATAATCTGTGACGAATTACGGCTATACCGCATTGACGAACTTTAAATGATATATCATTTATACCCTATACGACAATCAAAGAAAATGGGATATTATGCTCCCCAGCGGTTTTGCGAAAGCTGGCATTTAAGAAAGTTAATGGGAATATTTGGATATGAGCAATAGTCAAACCCGACCCTATGATGGACCACCGGATTATCGCGTCGTGGGACGACATGGAGTATTTCCGCAAACCAGCCATGATGAGATTTCCCGGTTTAACTTTCTCGCTCAGATGAACCGATACCTGGCAACAAATGTTATGCCCGGTGTAGGCGAAGCGTTTGAACAGCGCATTGAACCTGAATTCAAAAAAAAGACAGGGCGCGATTTCAAAGACCGCCATGATGTCAGAAAAGAACTCGTCAAAGATTCAATCTTTCAATGGTGGTCAGCATTACGACGTACAACCATGGAACAACGCCAACAAGCAGGGCGTTGGGTTACATTACGACAAGCCGACAAGCTAAACGAAGAAGTCAAATCATTGACTGATGATGATCCACGTTTGCAACTTGATGAAACAATGCAACTACCTCGTTATGTTTCCGCCATTGATCACCATTGTATGCCTGGCAGCTATTATACAGAACTCGTTCCCGGCGATGTAACAGGCGCCGCGAATTACGATATTGGTCTATTTGCAACCACAGGGGGGATGCTTGGACGGTTTAATGATGGCGGCGGCGTAGCCGTGGCCCAATGGGTGACGAAGAACCTCCCCAATTTCAACCCAAAACGCATTCTCGATATCGGTTGCGGCCTTGGTCACAATGTTTTGCCAATAGCACAAGCCTTTCCAAACGCGGAAATTATTGCCGTAGACGTTGGCGCGCCAATGCTTCGTTATGGCCTGGCGCGTGCGAAAACCATGGGCCTTGAAAATGTGGCATTCATCCAAGGAGACGTTTCAAAACTATCAAGTCTTGCTGATGAGAGTTTTGATTGGGTGCAATCTACTATGTTTCTGCATGAGACAAGCTTCAAGTCTATGCAGATCATTTTCAAAGAAACTCAGCGTCTTCTAAAACCGGGCGGCATCGTACTTCATGTGGAACAACCGCAATACACCGATGAGATGCCATTATTTGAACAGGCCATGCGCGACTGGGACGCTTTTTATAATAATGAACCGTTCTGGACCAAAATGCATGAAATTAATATGGATGCATTTATGATTAACGCAGATTTTCAAGAAGACGAACTTATCCATGGTGGCGTTGCTGCTGTAGTCGATGCTGATGTCTTCCCCGAAGCTGCAAAAGATGAGGAGCAAGAAGATTACGGACGCAAAGCTGCTTGGCATGTTATAGGTGCACGTAAATCAACAACATCTCAACTGGCGGCTGAATAATGAGCAATATTGACCCTCTAAAACTTGCTGGCGCCAAGGCAAAAGGTAAACGCCCATATTTTCTGGATAATCCAGACACGGAACGCCTCATGACAATCGTTATGGCACTTACACAAGAGGTGTCAGTAATACGTGAGCGCCTTGATACAGTTGAGAGATTACTGGATCGCAAAGGCACAATAACCCGCACGGATATAGAACAATTCGAGCCAACCAAAACAGAAGCAGATGAACGGGGTGCCTGGACACAGGAATATTTAGCCCGCATTCTACGCATTCTTCAACAAGAACGCGAAGCACTGCAAACTAATGACCAATATTCAGAAGAAATCGCAGATGAGCTTGCGAGAAGTTAGTTCCGGGGTTCAACAATAAACCGTTCATCAAGGATGGGCTCGTTCAACACAAAGTCCGTCCAGATGACTTCATTTGACTTAACACCATCATAAAATAGCCGCACCCTTCCCGGTTGTTTCCAATTGATGCCTGGCTTGGAAAAGAAGTTGGAATAGTGTCGTTCATGCCAACCTCGCGCCGTATCAAATGCCACAGATAAAATTGAATAATCATTATGGGCAATACCAAATTGCGTCTTCCCCCCCGAAGGATCTGTAAGCTCAATAAAGTAAGCAGGTTGGCCATCAACCATATCATCAGGTAAACGCTTTTGCGCCCAACCACCATCTAGCGCATGACGGATTGCACCGTACCCGAAACTTGATGCCCATTGGTCATTTGCAGTTTGATCATCCACTAGCCCATTGCTATTATAAGTCTGGCTGCCATCAAACGCGATCAAGAAAATAGTCTGCCCATCTTTCTTTGCTTCAATACGCACTTTACCATTTGCTTTATGAGCTGCATTCTTTTGATTTGTATAAACACGGTGCATCGTATACGGCTCATACACAACAGAACTCAGACCATTGTAAAAAACACCATAACCAAACATCTGAAGCGTCTCAGGTCGGCGCCAAGTATCACCTCCTGCATTTTTATGCGCTTTCGCAATAATCTGCGCTGCGCTTACATTCTGATTGGCCGGATGCAATGAATCAAGATCATGGGAACCTGCCATTCCTGCACAAGCAGAAACCAACAAGGCACCGGAAACAACTATAATTATAAATCTGTACACGTATATATTCGCCTGATTAAACCGTCTAAATCACATTTTTTACACTAGTCCTATTTCATCGTCACGACAGCCTCAACGTTATCAGAGGTTGAAACATCCCTATACCGCCCGAGAAACAGTAATGGGATTGTTGCAACAAAAAGAATCAACGCCGCTTGATTAAGAGTCGATTGCCAACCATGAGCACCTGCAAGATTGCTCATAATCGATGGTCCTAATCCAGCGCCGAGCGCAAAGAATCCGTATATCGCTCCATAAATAGCTGAGTATGAACGCATACCAAAATAGCGAGAGACCATATACGCCATAAAGTCATACTCAACCCCGGCTCCAAAACCAATCATCATGATCGCAATTGTCACATTATTGACGGTCAAATCAGGTTGTCCCAACATCCATAATGCGATGGCAGGCGATGCAAGAAAAAAGAAAGCAACTGCCGGCGCCCAAAACCGATCAATCAAAAAGCCACCAATGACCCGCCCACCAAGTACAGCAAGCCCGGTTAGTGTCGCCAACCCCACAGCTTCATTCATATCAAAATTATTGGCGGTTAAAACTTGCTCCAGGTTCGGAATAATCGATCCAATTGAATAAGAAATAGGCACAAAACAAGCGGCCAATAACCAAAAGCGCCAGCTTCGCAAAGCTTCCTTAAGCGAAAGACCCGTATCAACATTGGTTTGTAGAGCTTGGGACCTCTCAGGTGGTGCTTTGCGAATATCAAAAACCATCATCGACAATACAGGAATAGTCACCAAAACCATAAAGCAATATGCGACCAGATATTCCAATCTCAATCCATTCTCAGCCACAAGTGGCGTTACTTGCTGAAATACAATATAAATCAGCACTGCAGTGCCGATGAATGAAATCGCCAGGATCGGCAATTTAAAACGTGTCGAAGCTGCATCACGTGCAGATGTATCATCAAGGTCACGCAAGCCTAACCAAGCCACAGGCAAGCCAATAGAAAGTGGCAACGCACCAAGGCTAATATAAGCCATGCGCCAACCTTCCAATTCAACAATATATTGAGCAAAAAATTTAGCCAAAGCACCGTAGACCCCGGTTGCAATCAGCGCGATACCGAGCGCTACTCCACGATTGCGGTCAAACCAGTTCACCACAGGCCTTGTAAAAGTAATCGGTAAAGTTCCCGCCCCAGCAAATGCTAACAATAACCACAAGGCGATATAGAGAGACTTCGATCCTGTATTAAAGGAAAGCGCCATCATCGATAGACCGAAGGTTACAATAGAGATCAACGCAATACGGCGCGCTCCAAATTTTTCGGCTAATAACCCTATCCCCGGTGCAGCAATCACGGCACCAATGGTATAAATTGCTAATGCAAACAAAATATCACCGGGCGTCCATCCAAGCGGCGCAAACTCTTTTAGAAGCGGCGGAATGAAAACCCCTATTGTATAAAATGGAAGCGGCGATAGACCTAATCCCACCCCTACAGCAGCCGCACTGATTACCGGCCATCCGCGGCTGAATTCGCCATTACTCATCTATACTCGCTCCTGCCTGTAAGCCAACTGTGCTAGCACACCAAAATGATATATCTTTTAGACTATAGGCTGTCATAGAGAATGGCAAATCGCTCATCTCCCTTTACTACTGCAAAAGCTGCCCTTCCGAAAATAAAGAAGACAAGCACCTGTCACGAGTAGAATGCGATTTCTCTCTCAGACTCCTATTCATATACGGGACCTGCACCTAGCACAGGCTCAAGAATTGTTTGCCCTTGATATCGTATATATGATTGGCCGAAGCGAGCTCTAACCGAGCCTATTTTAAAATTTTTGCTTATTTATCAACTAACTGTAGAGTGCAATGTAATTTGTTTATCAAAAAAACACCCGATCAACCATTCAAAGAGCACTTATCATAATGCCCGTATCTTCTTCAGAATTCAAAATCCCTCTTAAAAGCCTGAAAGAAAATGATAGTACTCCACTATACCGTCAACTATACGATATAATTCGTATACAAATAACATCAGGAAAAGTTAGCAAAAACAGCCAACTGCCTTCTGAGCAGGAGTTTATCCAAAAACTTGGCATATCCCGCATAACAGTCAGGCGCGCATTGAATGAATTAGCAGTATCAGGGCTTGTGAAACGCCAGCGTGGCATTGGCACGATTGTCACCTTTAATGCCGCCGCCCCAAGCGTCAAAGCTAACTTTGACAATTTACTCGAAGGCCTGGTCAGAATGGGTGTCGAGACACAAGTGCAACTTATAGATTATCAGTTTGTGGATGCGACTGGCGCTCTTGCAGCCACAATGGAAGTATCCCCTGGAACCCGAGTCCAACGGATCATTCGGCTGAGAACCCTGGAAAATGAACCCTTTTCCTACCTTATTACCCACATTCCTGAATATGTGGCGACAGACTATGATGCTGCTGAGTTGGCTGATGCTTCCCTATTAAATCTGCTCGAAACATCTGGCCACACGCCACAAGCAGCTCAGCAGACTATATCAGCCGCTGGCGCTGAAGCTAATATCGCCAGTGCTCTTGGGGTCGCGCAGGGCGCACCAATAATGCAAATTCATCGAGTCATGCGAGATAAGGATGCTAATATCATCCAGGAAATTACAGCACACTACCGCTCTGACAGATTTGAATACCAGATGGATCTTATTCGTCAGGATGATACCAACTGGACAACTAAAGAATAAGCCCTCCCCGGACAAAGGCCAAGGTGCGCGCATTTGCAAATGGTATATCATTATAAAATGATATACCATATACTCTTTGAAAGGCTTGTAATGGGAATTTTAGCCACGCAATCAGTGACTATCCATTTCAGCAAGCAAACTGGACAGAAAGAACGACATGAACAAACCAGTTTTGATGGATGACATGGGAGATTTAGCTTTAAAATTCAGAGACATACTAGGAGCAGAAGGGTTTTCCGATTCTCCAAGTGAGTTAGAATTATTGAGCCAGGACATCTGGGCTAAAGGAGCTTTAACGTCCTTTGTCGCTGCACCAGCAAACATTGATGAACTTTCAAAAGTTGTCCGTACAGCGCATGATTTAAACATCCCCTTGAATCCGCGTGGTGGAGGCATGTCTTATACCAAAGCCTATACTCCTGATCGCCCCGGTGTCGGCATGATCGACTTCACCAGAATGAACCGTATCATCGAAATCAATGCAGAGGATATGTACGTTACAGTAGAAGCTGGTTGCACCTGGAAAACCCTTCATGAAGCGTTGAGGGAAAAAGGATTGCGCACGCCCTTTTGGGGCCCTCTATCTGGGCTTTCCTCAACCATAGGTGGAGGTGTTTCACAAAACAATGCATTCTTTGGGGCAGGCATTTATGGCACAACAGCAGAAAGCATTTTGAGTATTACTGTCATTCTTGGTGATGGCACAATAGTACGCACAGGAACGGCTGGCACAAAAAACAGCAAACCATTTTTCCGTTATTATGGTCCCGACATAACAGGTCTATTTTGCGGAGACTGCGGCACAATGGGATACAAAGCCGAAATCACCATGCGTCTTATTCCCTTACCGGAACATGAAGATTGGGCAAGTTATGAATTTTCAAGCCGTGATGCTTGCGCACAAGCAATGGCTACGATCATGCGGGAGAACATTGCCTGTGAAATTGTAGGTTTTGACCCAAACTTGCAGCGCGTCAGAATGCAACGAGCTTCACTTGCCAGTGATGTCAAAACCCTTGGAAAAGTTGTTAAAAGTCAAGGCTCTATTTTGAAAGGCATTACAGAAGGAGCGAAAATTGCATTAGCCGGGCGATCTTTTATGGATGATGCAGCTTATAGCCTTCACTTTACTGTTGAGGGTAGATCACTGGCAGGCGTTAGTGACGATATGGGGCGCCTTAAAAAAATTGCTGAAACTCATCAGGGTAAAGAAATTGAAAACTCTATTCCTAAAATTATTCGTGCCAATCCATTCACGCCCTTGAATAATATGCTCGGCCCGCAAGGGGAACGCTGGGTACCAATACATGGTATCGTTCCCACATCAGAAGGGCCGGAAACCTTTGCGGAGCTTGACGCTTTATTTGAGGGCATGCAGGTTGAATTTAATGACCATGAAATCGTTACCGGCTACTTGCTTACAAATGTTGGCGCTACAGGGTATTTGATTGAACCAGTCTTTATCTGGCCAGAAGAACTTTACCCAATCCACAAGAAATCTGTTGAAGCTGATCATTTATCTAAACTGAAAAGCTTTGCACCTAATCCAAAAGCCACTACGACTGTCGAAAAAGCACGGTCCGGTGTGTTAGAAATTTTTTCTCGTCATGGCGCAGCACATTTTCAAATTGGACGAACATACCCATACAAAGAATTACGGCAAACTGAAACTTGGGCACTCGTTGAAAAAATAAAACATGCAGTTGATACAAATGGGATCATTAACCCGGGAGCCTTGGGTCTAAATGAAAACACCGGTAACACTACAGATAGCCGGATTATTTCAGTCCGCAATCCACGCACTGGAATTTACGATTACGAACTACACGTAACTCAAAATCACGATATTAAATCCAAAGTTACCACCGCCAGATCAGCACAGCAAAAATGGGCCGCCCTGCCACTAGCTGAGCGTGCAGCAGCACTGACACGTCTTGCTGAAAAAATTCGTGAAAATCAAACTGACATAGCAAACGCTCTCGAAGTAGACACTGGGCGAAGACGTATCGCCAACTCAGAAGTGTTGGGCGTAGCTGCATCAATTGATGGCTGGATAGCCCAAACCCCATCTTTATTGCCATCAGGTTGGAGTGATGGGCGAAGCAACCAAAACATCAAACACGCCCCTCAGTTTGTACCGTACGGCCTTGTTGGCATCATTTCACCATGGAATTTCCCACTTACTTTATCGTTTATTGATACAATCCCCGCCCTGCTAGCCGGATGTGCAGTTCTGATTAAACCCTCAGAAGTCACACCACGGTTTTCAGAACCTATGAATAAAGCCATTCACGCGGCTGGACTTTCAGAGATAATCGGTTTCATTCAGGGCGATGGAATTACCGGTAGCACACTGATTAATGAAGTTGATGCCGTGTGCTTTACCGGTTCGGTACCCACAGGTAAAAAAGTTGCAGCAGCTGCTGCCGCACGGCTGATCCCAGCTTTTCTCGAGCTTGGGGGAAAAGATCCACTTATCATTTTAAAGTCAGCCAATATTGAAACTGCATGTGATGCAGCTCTTCGCGGTTCCGTGCTCGCCACAGGCCAAGCCTGTCAATCGATTGAGCGAATATATGTAGAACGATCAATCCATGATGCTTTCGTTGAGAAGCTATTAGAAAAAACGCAAAGAATATCCCTGAATTGGCCCGATATTTCACAAGGCCATATTGGCCCGATTATTTTCGAAAAGCAGGCTGATATTCTCCAATCACAAATTGATGATGCAGTGTCAAAAGGTGCACGCATCTTATCAGGCGGAAT
>CAZGVP010000129.1:0-7909 GCA_964529135.1 uncultured Caulobacterales bacterium
GAGCCGGTTTCATCGGGTGTCACGACGCGTGTTAAAGGCGGGGGTGCCTGATGAATTGACATTGCGGGATTATTTTGCGCGCCATAAATTTTCGGATAGATTTTTACAGGATTTTATTATTCCAATGGCGGGGGCAATATGGTCTGCGCCCACAGAACAAATCCTTGATTATCCAGCTAAATCTTTTTTACTTTTCTATCACAATCATGGCTTGTTGCAGGTTTTGAATATGCCTGTGTGGCGCACGGTAAGAAATGGATCAAGAAATTACGTACAAAAATTGCTACAGGATTTTTCTGGCGACGTTCGGTTGAATGCGACCATCAGTTCCGTTACGCGCGTTGATAATGGTGTGATTGTTAATGTGGAGGCTGATCAAAATGAAAAATTTGACCAAGTGGTTTTTGCAACTCATGGCGACACTGCTTTTAAAATATTAACAAATTTGAACGAGGAAGAAAAATCGGTACTCGGTGCATTTCACTATATGCCTAATCGCGCAGTGCTGCACACTGATGCGAATCATATGCCCAATAAGCGCCAAGCTTGGTCAGCGTGGAATGTCTTGCGTCGTGGGGAGAATGTGTCGCTGACTTATTGGATGAACAAGTTGCAACCACTTGGTATCCACAAAGATATATTTGTAACGTTGAACCCCGTTGGACATGTTGCGAATGTTTTAGGTGAATATGAGTATGATCACCCACTCTTTAATCTTGACGCTATAGCTGCGCAGAAAAATATCTGGTCGTTACAAGGTAATGGCGGTGTTTGGTATTGCGGAGCGCATATGGGCAGTGGTTTTCATGAGGATGGGCTGCAATCAGGGTTAGCGGTGGCGGAAGCAATTGACGGGTTCCGGCGCCCATGGAATGTAGACAATGAATCCGGGCGTATCTTTCTGCCCGGCACGCTAATTTCAGATGAAAGTATTTCGCGTGGATGATCATGGTATATATGAAGGTTTAGTGCGTCATCATCGATTTAAACCGGTTAAGCATCAATTATGCTATCGTGTTTTTTCCTTTCTGGTGGATATTGATCAATTGGATAATTTGGATTCTGATTTGCGCTGGTTTTCGCGAAATCGGTTTAATGTTTTTTCGTTTTATGACCGTGATCATGGCTCTGGAAAACCAGGGAATATCGCTGATTGGGTGCGTATACATTTGCGCGAAGCAGGGCTGTCGACTGCAGGTAAGATATTGTTACTCTTTTATCCGCGTATTTTAGGATATGCGTTTAATCCAATTACAGTTTATTATTGTTATGATGAAAATAATAGATTGATTGCAACTCTATATGCAGTGCGAAATACATTTGGCGGACGGCATGGTTATCTCATTCCCGTTACTGATAATGCAAAACTAATCCATCAAAAAGCGGAGAAACTTCTTCATGTGTCACCGTTTGTTGATATGGATATGGGGTATCATTTTATCTTGAGCCCACCAGGGGAGGTTATATCTGTGACAGTTAAGGTCAACGACGGTGGCGGACCACTTTTGAATGCCAATTTTTCTGGTAAACGAACTCCATTTACGAATCGGTCCTTGAAGCGTTTGTTTTTTCGTTATCCAATGATGACGATAAAAGTAGTAGCAGGGATTCATTGGGAAGCTGTAAAACTATTAGCAAAGGGATTGCGCCTGAAAGAAGGGAATCCTGATCCCAAAATGCCTGTTACGCTAGTGCGCTAGAATTGCCCTGTGATTGGTATAATTCGTAAGTTTGCAGATTTGCTATCTGTGTAAGGGCATTATAAGTTTTTTGAAATTATCAAAGGAGCATGTCTCATGGGAATTGGCGTGAAGAGCTGCATAAGTGCTGGGTTCAAATTTTTGCAACCTCTGGGAATGACTTTACAAAGGGTCATTTTAGCTGGGCCAACTTTATTTGGGTTAGCAATATCTGGGCTGGTAATATCTGGAATGGCAAGTGCGGAAGAATTGCCGACGCCTGATCATATTTCGCCAACGAATGAGCCAATTCAGGTTGGCTATGCTGGGGAAGATCCAGCAGATATTGCGCGTTACCTATTGGCGCGTGGAGCACAATCAATGGTATTGTCGCCTGATGGGAAAACCATTGCAATGAGATATTCCGTAACTGGTGTTCCTCAAATTTGGGTGGTCACGGTTACTGGCGGTCAGCCACAACAACTGACATTTGGCAATGGTGTAACATTTTTTCGATGGCACCCGGATAGTAATGGTTTAATTTATGGTGCTGATAATGATGGCAATGAACAACCTTCTTATTCTTACATATCTGTGGATGGCTCCGTTGAGCGTGAGGTTTTGCCGGCTGTAAAAGGTGGATTTCGTGTTTTTGGTGGCTTCAGCAAAAATGGAGAGTCATTTGCTTTCGCTTCAACTGAACGAAACGGTAGTGATTTTGATATCTATTCTGGGGATACAAATTCTGGAAAAACCAAACGTGTGTATAAAGGCAAATATGGATTTTTTGTAACGGCCCTTTCTCCAGATGGTGAACAGGCGGTATTGTCTGAAACTGTTGGGGAGGATGCAAATAACCTTTATATTTTGAATATGCAAAGCGGCAAGATCAAAGCAATCTCAATTCCATCGCCGCGGGCTAATCATACAAGTGGAACAGTGAAATGGTCTGAAGACGGAAAATCTTTGTGGTTGGCGTCGAATGTAGGACGAGAATTTTCTGCGCTTGTGCGATACGACCTTAAAGAGAAAAAATTTACTACGATTTTTGAAAGTGACGCTGATGTCGGGGATGTTTCATTATGTGGTGCAGGAGATAAATTTATTGCCTGGACTACTAATCATGACGGCTTTGAAAAACTACATGTAATGGATAGAGTATTGCGAGAGTTTGTTGACCCAATTGAACTTGAAGCTGGTACTTATCAACTGAGTTGTTCCCGTGAAGATTCGGTTATGGCTATTTTGGTAAATTCCTGGAAAACACCGGGCGATATTTTGACGTGGAATCTTGAAAGCGATGGCGTCGCACGTATATTCAATTCTGAGCTTTCGGGCCTTGATGCTGGCAGATTGGTGCGCCCTGAACCTGTGCGTATGATTGCCCGTGACGGAGTAGAAATTTACGGCCTTCTTTATGTTCCTGATCCTCAATCCATACAGCCTAACCAATTGCCACCGGTTGTATTTGAGGTTCATGGCGGACCAACAGCGCAATCTACACCGCGTTATAATGGGCCTATACAGTATCTTGTGGATCGCGGAATAGCGGTTTTCCAAACAAATGTAAGAGGATCCTCAGGTTTTGGACGTACTTATACCACGCTGGACGATCGTAAAAAGCGGCGTGATAGTGTCCGCGATCTGGTGGATATGCTCGACTATTTGCGTGAGGATGGGAGAGTCGATGTTGACCGTGCGGCTGTGTCTGGCGGTTCTTATGGTGGGTATATGGTCAATGCAGTATTGGCTCTCTACCCTGGTAACTTCCAAGCGGGTGTCTCTAGGTATAGTGTTGCCGATTGGGTAACAGCCCTCGAAGTGGCCAGCCCTTCACTGAAGGCTGCTGACCGGATTGAATATGGCGATATCACCAAACCAGAATGGCGGGAATATTACACTGAAAATTCACCTATTCGCTAAGTAGATGCGATTACGGTTCCAGTACTGTTTTCACATGGAGCCATGGACCCGCGTATTGATATTGCAGAAACTGAAACAATGGTTCGTGCCATGCGGGCTAATGGCATTGAAGCTCCCTATATACGCATTCCTGATGAGGGGCATGGTTGGCGAAAATTGTCGAACCAGTTATTTTATCATCGCAGGCAGGCAAAATTCTTAGAGGAACATCTTCAAGTCGTTGAGGTTCCATAACTCTTTTGGTTTTCTCATAAGGGTGTGGCTGCTTCCATCGTTTTCATTGACTTTGGAATTATACTGATGAGCTTTGCTCTATTATCTTGTGTTTATCGATTATCGGGTCCAGAAATAAATCGTGTTTCAAACATTCTGGGTAGCCGGAGAAGATCATGAAAAAAATTTACAAAGATGCTGCGTCGGCATTGGAGGGGCTAACCTTTGATGGCATGACGGTGATGTCTGGTGGTTTTGGCCTTTGCGGGATTGCTGAGCAGCTAATTATTGCACTGCGTGATACGGGGGCTAAAGACCTGTCGGTTATTTCCAACAATGCAGGTGTTGACGATTGGGGGTTGGGGTTATTGTTACACACACGCCAGATCAAAAAGATGATTTCCTCTTATGTGGGAGAGAATAAGGAATTTGAACGCCAATTTTTGGCTGGTGAATTGGAGCTTGAGTTTAACCCTCAAGGGACGTTGGCTGAAAGATGTCGGGCTGGTGGTGCTGGAATACCTGGATTTTTCACAAAGACGGGCGTTGGTACTATTATCGCTGATGGCAAAGAACACCGAGAATTTGATGGCGAGACTTATATAATGGAAACCGGTCTTGTGTCTGATCTTGCTATTGTGCGCGCATGGAAAGGGGATGCAGAAGGCAACCTTGTCTTTCGAAAGACAGCTAGAAATTTTAATCCAATGATGGCGAGCGCAGGTAAAGTGACTGTTGCTGAAGTTGAGGAGATAGTACCTACAGGTAGTCTTGATCCTGATAATATTCATACGCCGGGTATTTATATACAACGGCTTATTCAGGCAGATCAGGAAAAACGAATTGAAAACCGAACAGTGCGTGAACGGGAGAATATATAATGGCTTGGAGCCGAAATGACATGGCCCAACGAGCGGCTAAAGAATTACAGGATGGATTTTATGTCAATCTTGGTATAGGAATTCCAACATTAGTGGCTAATTTTATTCCATCTAGCCTTGAGGTTACATTGCAATCTGAAAATGGCATGCTTGGTATGGGGCCGTTTCCATTTGATGATGAGGTAGATGCTGATCTGATTAACGCTGGGAAACAGACTATTACTGAGCTTGACCGTACATCTTATTTTTCCTCTGCAGATTCTTTTGCAATGATCCGTGGTGGTCACATAGATCTTTCAATACTTGGTGCGATGGAAGTTTCTGAAACGGGCGATCTCGCCAATTGGATGATCCCTGGAAAAATGGTCAAGGGTATGGGGGGAGCGATGGATCTTGTGGCTGGCGTTAAAAGAGTTGTGGTGGTCATGGATCACAATTCGAAATCTGGAGCGCCCAAGTTATTAAAGCAATGCTCGCTGCCACTTACCGGGCAGTCTGTTGTTGATATGGTGATTTCTAATGTTGGTGTATTTGAAATTGAACGAGGTAGGAGGATGCTCCTTACGGAGCTTGCACCAGATATGAGTATAGATGAAGCTCGAGATCTTACCCAAGCGCATTTTGAAATAGCGCTGTAGTTTTTATGACAAAAAAAATCGATTTCTATTTTTCTTTTCGCAGCCCATATTCCTACTTGGCGATTGCTCGTATACGCGAGGTTATTGAAAAATTTGACTTGGAAGCTTCGTTAAAAATTGTTCGTCCATTGGCATTGCGTGAATCTGATTTTTTTGAGAAGGCGCGACCGCAATTATTACCTTATTTGTTGAGAGATATGGTACGCGAGGCGCAATGCCTTTCGATCCCGATTGTATTTCCTAGGCCTGATCCGATTATAATGGATATGGAAAGCGGAAAGGTGGCAACACAACAACCTTATATAGAAAAAATTATGAGACTTGGTTTTGCTGCATGTGCGTTGGGGAAAGGTTTTGCTTATGCAGATGCTGTTTCTACGCTTATTTGGGCTGGCACTGAAAATTGGCATGAAACTCAGTATCTGGTGCAAGCTGCTCATAAGGCTGGTCTTGAACATGAGGGACTTCAAGACTGGGCTAACGAAAATCAGGACAATATTACAAATTGCCTGGAAACCAATGAGAGTGAACAAATGATACATCACTGGGGTGTTCCGTTGATGGTATTAGATGGGGAACCGTTTTTTGGGCAAGATCGTATAGATACTTTAAAATGGCGTTTGGAACAAAAGTAGAATGTTTTGATCGCATCTTTATTACCCAAAACTATTATTTAATTTATCGAAATGAAAGCTGAAAGGATAACCCATGCGTATGATAACTCATGTATCTATACTGAGTATTGCGATAATCAGTTTGACTGCTTGTGTTACTGGGCCACGCTCAGGCTTGCAATCTGAACTGCTCCGTCTCGGTTTATCAAAAGATCGATCGAAATGTCTGGCGAAGGAAATGGATGACAGGCTTGATCGATCTGATCTTCGTGATGTTAGCCAATTTCTGGATGGTCTGAATCAATCAGAATCGCCGGGTAATGTTTTGGATACTTTGTTAACGATAGATAACCCGCGTGCGGCATCGGCGTTTGCGCGTGCTGGTATTTCTTGCGCATTTTAGATGTCAGTTATAATTAAAGGTAAGTGTCCTGATTTATTCACACCGGTACTAGACGCATTTCAGCAAAATTTTGCTGATGGTTTAGAGCTTGGTGCCTCATTTAGCATCTGTATAGATGGTGAACTTGTTATTGATATTTATGGGGGGCATGTAGATAAAAAACAAGAAACCCCATGGTCAGACGAAACGCTAGCTTGTGTTTTTTCATCTGGCAAGGCTGTTGTCGCTTTTTTGATTGCGCGCGCTGTTTCCGAAGGGTTGTTGGATTATGAAGCTACTGTTGCCTCTTACTGGCCAGGATTTAGTGCCAACGGAAAGGCTGAGATTACACTTGCTGAAGCTTTATCACATCAGGCAGGGTTGCCAGGAATTGTAGAAGAAATGGCCCCTTCAACATGGTTGGATTGGGATGGTTTATGTACTCGATTGGCTAAGATGGAGCCAATGTGGACGCCGGGAACGCTTAGCGGTTATCATCCACAAACATTCGGGTTTATTGCTGGTGAAGTTTATCGCCGGGCGACAGGAATGACGATAGGTAACGCAATTCGTGAGTATAGTTTTGATGTTTATTGTGGCCTGCCGCCTGAGCATCATTCTCGAGCGGCGTATATGCCAAAGCCCTCCAAAGCTCCAGACCTTGGTGATATTAA
This sequence comes from uncultured Caulobacterales bacterium, assembly GCA_964529135.1. Lineage (GTDB taxonomy): Bacteria > Pseudomonadota > Alphaproteobacteria > Caulobacterales > Parvularculaceae > CALLPQ01. The sequence continues at coordinate 7,005 of CAZGVP010000129.1, forward strand.
TTTGTATACGAAAGCTGCATTCCTGAATCCCTGGTCATCATCTGGTTCGGCTTCTCGTAATGACTGGATGGCTGCCGAAATTCCTGCTTCAAACATGCATGGTAATGCCAAGGCTCTTGCAACTATTTTGCACCCTGTCGCAAATGCGGGAAAGACCTTTGTAGGTGATAGGATTATTTCTCTCGATAGTTTAGATGATTTTTATCGAGAAAGGTGCCACGGTAATGATGTGGTGTTGCCATTCACATTATCATGGGCTGCAGGTGTTATGAGGAATGTGAATCTTCATTTCGGTCCGAACCCGAATGCGTTGGGGCAATCAGGGTTTGGCGGGTCGGCAATTGTTCTTGATCGTGATCAGCATATGAGTATAGCGTATGTGATGAATAAAATGTCGCCCTATCTTGTAGGCGACCCTAGATCATTACGTTTGATCAATGCTGTTTATAGTTGCCTGTAACCCTCATTTTTTTAGAACCAGGCGCACCATATTATATCAGTCTTTTTATATTAGTCTTGTGTTCCCGTTTTTTCTGTAATCTGGGAGGTAATATCAATTTTATGGATATTATCTTTGTGCTGATCTTTGGTGTTTTTGTTTTCAATCGGCATATGCGATTTTCCGTTGAAGACAGCGCCTTCCTCAATAACCACTGATGGAGAATGTAAATCGCCATCAATTTTTGCCGTTTCGTTCAAGATAATCCGGTTTGTTGCATTAATTGTGCCTTGAATTTCGCCATAAATTTCAATTTCTACAGCGGATACTTGTCCGACTATGATTGCTTCTTTTGCAATAACTAGCCGATCGTCACCCTTTAAATCACCTTCAATTCGTCCAGCAATACGACTTGGGCCCTTGCATGTTATTTCTCCCTTCATGCAGCTACCAAGCCCAACAATAG